>NZ_JBFTHK010000085.1:0-18525 GCF_056394205.1 Arthrobacter sp. 10T413_2
CCTTGTGGCCGGCACCGTCCAGGCGGCCCTGGGTCGCAAGGACGTTGCGCAGGGCAGCGGGCGAGGCGAAGACCACTGTGGCATCGATCGCCGCGGCGGCGTCCGCCAGCGCGCGGGCTGTGAGCGTGCGGGGCGCTGTCACGTCCATGGCGGGTGTCACCGACACTGCTCCCAGCGCAGGTCCCAGCAGGGCGAACGGTGCGAAGCCCGCCACCAGGCGTGCCCCCGGGCGGATCCCCAGCGTCGCGGCCACGGTGTCCCGCATTGCGGCCAGTTGCCGGTGCGTATACAGGACGCCCTTGGCCGGACCGGTGGAGCCGGAGGTGAAGAGCACGGCGGCGGGGGCGTCCGGGCCCGGGTGCGGAGCCAGGCCCGGGTCCGGGCTGAGTGTGGCTCCGCGGCGGGCGAGGGCGGCGAGGGAAGTCTCGACGGCGAGGACGCGGCGGCGGGCGGCGGGCAGGTCCCGCACACTGATGCGCCGGCCGGGCCAGCCAAGCACCGACGCGGCGGCGAGGGCCCTGTCGATCCCGATGAGGTAATCCGGGGTCGCACCCTTCACGGCGCGGTTCAGGCCGCGGGTGCCGAGGCCGGCGTCGGCCACCACCACCACGGCGCCGAGCCGCAGACAGGCGTAAAGGACCACGGTCAGGTCGACGCCCGGCGGGACCATCAGGCTCACCCGGCTGCCGTGMCGGACACCGGATTCCTGCAGGCCGGCTGCGAGGGCGGTGATATTCCGTTCCAGCTCCTGCCAGCTGAGCGAGCGGGCGACTTTTCCGTCCGCGGCCATCTCGGCGATGGCGGTGTCCCCGGCATGAGGTCCTGCCGCCAGCCCGGTAAGYGGCGCCCACATGGGCGCGAGCCCGGTGCCGGGGTCGGGCGCCGGGGATTCCGGCGTCGAGGGTTCCGGCATTGGGGGTTCGGGCGCCGGGTTTACCGGGACCGGACCGTCCGCGGGGCCGTTGTCCCGGCCGCGCTCGGCAAGCCACTCGAAGACGGGGGCGGCAATGTCCCGGTCCTCCGCGACCAAGTGGCCGGCRCCCTCGAAGCGGTGGACTTTCGCGTGCGGGAGCCGGCCGATGAGGTCCTTGAGGTACCGGTCGGAGAAAATCGGGTCCCGCGGGCCCCAGAGCATCAAGGCCGGAACGCTCAGCCTGCGCAGGCCTTCGGCGACGCGGGTGAGCGCCGGGAAACTCGGATGGGACGCGTCCGCGGGAATGTCGGCKACAAAGTTTCCCACGCCGGCGCGGCGGCCGGCGCCCCGGTAGGGGGCCATGAAGGCGCTGCKGACATCCTCTGCGAGCGGCGGGCTGGCCAGGGAATGCGTCACCCGCAGGAAGGTGTCCGACGTCGTCGTTCCCCAGCGGTGCACGGCAGGGTGCAGAGCTAGCCGCAGAGCCGGCGGGATGGGTGAGCCGGGGGGCTGGTGGACGGCGGTGTTGGTCAGCACGACACCGGCKAGCTGCTGCGGATGCGCCAGGGCCCAGCCGAGGCTGATCACGCCGCCCCAGTCGTGGCCGACGGTGACAACCGGCCCGTCCAGCCCGAGGGCGGCGGTGAGGTCGCCGAGGTCGTTGATCCGGTCCGCCAGGCGCCGGAACGTGCCGGTGCGCTCGGAGAAGCCCATATCCAGCTGGTCCACGGCCACCACACGCCACGGATGCGCAGGGTCGGAACCGGCCGCCAGCAGGGTCCGCCACAGGTACGACCACGTCGGGTTGCCGTGCACGCACAGCAGCGTGCCGGCGGGAGCCAGGCCGCGGCGGGCGAGCTGGGCGCCGTTGTCGAGCAGGTGCCAGCGGCGCAGGGTTCCAGGCTCATCCGCGGCGGAAGTGGACGCCACATCGATGTCGCGCGACCATTCGGGGTCGACGCCGGTCCAGTCGGCGGTTACCAAACGATTTCCACCATGGCGGTGTTCAGGCCGGAGCCGACGCCCATGCACAGCACGCGGTCMCCGGTCACGAGCGTCTGCGCCTCCGCCGCGAGGGTCATGGGCAGGGAGGCCGGGCCCACATTGCCCCAGTGCGGGAACGTGATCGGCACCTTGTCCGGGTCCAGGTCGATGGCGTCGATGATGGCCTGGGTGTAGGCATTGCTCACCTGGTGCGTTACGTAGCGGTCCATTGAGGCCCAGTCCCACTCCGGCTGTGCCTCCTTCCAGGCATCGACCACGAGTTGCAGGCCGCCATCGAGCAGGCCCTTGGTGTCGGTGGCCATCCCGTCGATGCCGCCCACGCACAGTTCATGGTGCTCGGTGCCGGCGCGCATCACGCCGCCGACGATMCGGTGCGCCCCGGGGTGCTGGTCCGCGGGGCCCAGGACGGCCGCAGCGGCTCCGGAGCCCAGGGTGAGAGTGGCGAATTCGCGGTTGAAGTCCTCGCGGGTCGTCTCGGGCCGCTRCAGCCGCGCCAGGGTGGCCTCCTGCGTGGCCTGGGCATCCTCACCGTTGACGATCACCGCGTACTTGATCTGGCCGGAGTCGATCATGCTGGCCGCCAGGGTCATACCGTTGACGAATCCGAGGCAGGCGTTGGCGAGGTCGAAGTTTATGGCCGACGACGGCAGGCCGAGTGCATGGTGGATCTTCACCGCGACAGAGGGTTCGAGGTTGCGCCGCGTGACCGAGGTGTTGATCAGCAGGCCAACGTCGGCCGCTTCGATGCCGGACTCGGCCAGGGCCTTCGCGCCGGCCTCGATGGCCGCGTCGTCGAACGATGTCCCGGGGGCCCACCAGCGCCGGTGCGTGATGCCGGCGACCCGTTCGAGCAGCTTCGGCGGGAACTTCAGCCGCCGCAGGGTCAAAGCCAGCCTGTGGTCGAAATCCTTGGAACTGACGATCGTCGGAGCTTCGACGCTGCTCACCGAAAGCAACGCGGTGTTGTAGTGCCGGAATGTCGCATTCCCTACCAATTCAAGCCCCTGTTCATGTCCGTCCTGCGCTCCAGCGGTTGACTGCCCCTTCAAACACAAGCCCAAGAGCTTAACTATGCCCGGTGCCGGCAGGTTTCCGCACATGCCGCCTACGGCATCTGCGGAGGCCTCGCACGGGTTGTGCGCGGAATAGCCGCAGCTCCGCAGTAGATTGTAGGTACCCGGGGCCGTCCCCGAMCATCCATGTCCGTCCGAATCATGCTTTCGCCCAACAGCGTGCCCAGTCCGCCAGCCAGGAGATCCGAAGTACCTTGCACCTGAAGAGTCTGACCGTCCGGGGATTCAAATCGTTTGCCTCAGCGACAACGTTTGAATTCGAACCCGGCGTCACCGCCGTGGTGGGCCCCAACGGATCGGGCAAATCCAATGTGGTGGACGCCCTGGCCTGGGTCATGGGCGAACAGGGCGCCAAAACCCTGCGTGGCGGCAAGATGGAGGACGTGATCTTCGCGGGCACCTCCGGACGTCCGCCCCTGGGCCGGGCCCACGTCTCCCTGACCATCGACAACAGCGACGGCGCCCTCCCGATCGAGTACAGCGAAGTGACGATCTCGCGCACCCTGTTCCGGACCGGCGGCTCGGAGTACGCCATCAACGGCGCGRCCTGCCGGCTGCTGGACATCCAGGAGCTGCTCTCCGATTCGGGCCTCGGCCGCGAAATGCACGTCATCGTCGGCCAGGRGCAGCTGGACAAGGTCCTGCACGCCACCCCCGAGGACCGGCGCGGGTTCATCGAGGAGGCCGCCGGCATCCTCAAACACCGACGCCGCAAGGAAAAGACGGTCCGCAAACTCGAAGCCATGCAAGCCAACCTATCCCGGCTCAGCGACCTCACCGGCGAAATCCGGCGGCAGCTCACACCGCTGGGCAAGCAGGCCGAAGTGGCCCGGCGTGCCCAGACCGTCCAGTTCGAGGTCCGCGACGCCCGCTCACGCCTGCTGGCCGACGATCTCGTGCAGCTGCAGTCCGCGCTGGCCCGGGACGTCGCGGATGAGTCGGCGCTCAAGGCGCGCCGCGGCGTCGTCGAACGCGACCTCGACGCCGGCCGGCAGCGCCAGGCGGTCCTTGAGCAGCTAGCCGCCGAGGCCACGCCCGCGCTGAACGCCGCCCGGGACAACTGGTACACCCTTTCCACAGGACGCGAACGGCTCCGGTCCCTGGGTTCGCTCGCCGAGGAACGCCGCCGCCTGCTGGGCGCCGCGGATGTGGTTCCGGACACCGGCCGGGATCCGGACCAGCTGGAGAAACAGGCCGCCCGCGTCCGCGAAGAGCAGGCCGGGCTGGAACGCCAGATCCTAGACCGCACCGGGGCGCTGGACGCCGCGACGGCCGCCAAGCAGGCCGCCGAACAGGCCGCCGCCGCCGAGGACAAGCGGCTGGCGGCCCTGCTCCGCGCCGCCGCAGACCGGCGCGAAGGCCTGGCCCGGCTCGCCGGACAGGTCGGCGCGGCACGGTCCCGCGTGGAATCGGCCCAGGCCGAGCTCGGACGCCTCCGCGACTCGCAAAAAGCGGGCGAGGAGCGCCGCCGGCAGGCACACAGCGAATTCACCGCACTGGAATCACAGGTGGCAGGCGTTGAGGACGGCGAGGAATCGCTCGACGCCGAGTACGAGGCCGCCAGTGCGGAGCTGGACGACATCMTCGCCGGCATCGAGGAGCTGGAAGCGGCCGAGCGCGAGGGCGAACGGGAACGCGGCGCCCTCGCGGCCCGCCGCGATGCCCTCCAGCTGGGCCTTAACCGGAAGGACGGCTCCGAGCACGTGCTCKGTGCGGGGGACTCGGGAGTTTTGGCCACGGGCGTGCTCGGTTCTCTGGCGTCCATGATCACGGTCGAGCCTGGCTTCGAGCCCGCCGTCGCCGCGGCCCTCGGCACCGCCTCCGACGCCGTGGTGGTCCGGGACCGGGAGACGGCCGCCGCCGCCGTGCGGCTTCTGCGCGAGGACGACGCCGGCCGCGCCGCGCTGCTGCTCGCGGATCCTTCCGCTGCTGCTGCCAGTGCTGCCAGTGCTGCTGCCGCCCCGCGCACCGGCACCACCCTGGCCGCCGAGACCTCGCTTCCCGCCGACACATCGCTTCCCGCCGGAGCCCGCTGGGCCGCGGAACTGGTGTCCGTGACGGCACCCGATACCGCCGGGCTGCCGCTGGCCGCCCTGCTGGCGGGCGTCGCCGTCGTGGACGACCTCGACGTCGCGGCGGACCTGATTGCCGCATATCCCGGGCTCACCGCCGTGACCYGGGCCGGGGACGTCGTCACGGCATTGACCGTCACCGGTGGCTCCGCGACGGMGCCGTCGCTGCTGGAAGTCCAGGCCGCCGTCGACGACGCCGCCGCCAAGCTGGCCACTGTCACCGCCGGCCTCGAACGCAACCGCTTCGCCMTCTCTACCGCCCGGTCCCGGCGCGCCGAAGCCCAGGACCGCGCGGACGGGGCCCTCGCGAAGCTCCACGACTCCGACGCGAAGCTCGCCGCCGTCGCCGAACGCCTGGGCCACCTCAACTCGGTGCTGCGCAGCGCCGTMGGCGAAAGTGAGCGTCTCACCGCGTCCCTGGCCGGGGCAGAGGCCAACATCGCCGGCGAACAGGAGGCACTCGAGGCGGTAGCGGCGCGGCTCGCCGCGGCCCAGGAGGCYCCCGCGGAGCAGGAACCCTCTCCGGAACACCGCGACGCCCTGGCCCTGGCCGCCTCGCTGGCGCGCACTGCCGAGATGGAGGCCCGGCTCGCCCTGCGGAGCGCCGAGGAACAACTCACGGCCACCCGCAACCGGGCCACCTCGCTGGAACGCGCCGCCGCCACTGAACGCCGCGCCCGTGAAGAGGCTGCGGAACGGGCCCGCCGCCGGCGGCTCCAGGCCCGGCGCGCCGCCGCCGTCGCCGACGCCGTGGAGCAGGTAATCGGGTTCCTCGACGTCTCCGTGGAGCTGGCGCGCCGGGAGCGGGACAGCGCCGAGGAACGCCGGGAAGAAATGGAGCGCGAACTCGCCGCGGTCCGCACCGGCAACGACGCCCTGGCCCGCGAACTGGCCGAACTCACCGACTCCGTGCACCGCGACGAGCTCGCCCGCGCCCAGCAGCGGCTGCGCATCGAGGCGCTGGAACTCAGGAGTATTGAAGAGCTCGGGCTGACGGCCGACCAACTCGTGGCCGACTACGGCCCCGACCAGCCCGTCCCGGTGCCGGCCAGCGAATCGGGCGATAAGTGGGCCGCGTTGCGCACCCCGGTGGACGAGGACGGCCGGGAGATTAGTGAAGGCAAGCCCTTCGTCCGCGAGGAACAGGAAAAGCGGCTCAAACGCGCCGAACGCGACCTCTCGGCCCTGGGCAAGGTCAATCCGCTGGCCCTCGAGGAATTCGCCGCGCTCKAGGAACGCCACCAGTTCCTCAGCACCCAGCTCGAAGACCTGAAATCCAGCCGCAAGGACCTCCTGGACATCATCAAGGAAGTCGACGACCGCGTCCAGAAGGTCTTTGCCGAAGCGTTCGAGGACACTTCCCGGCAGTTCGTGCGGGTCTTCGCCCGGCTGTTCCCGGGTGGCGAGGGCCGCCTGGTCMTGACCGACMCCTCGGACATGCTCACCACCGGAATCGAGGTGGAAGCGCGGCCGGCGGGAAAGAAAATCAAGCGGCTCTCACTGCTGTCCGGCGGGGAGCGGTCCCTGACGGCGGTGGCGCTGCTGGTGGCCATCTTCAAGGCCCGGCCCTCGCCCTTCTACGTCATGGACGAGGTGGAAGCAGCGCTCGATGACACAAACCTGGGCCGGCTCATCACCATCTTCGAAGAGCTGCGCGAATCCAGCCAGCTGATCGTCATCACGCACCAGAAACGCACCATGGAAGTGGCCGATGCCCTGTACGGCGTCACGATGCGCGGCGACGGCGTCTCCACGGTCATCAGCCAGCRGCTAACAGCGGAGGTCCAGCCAGGGCCTCCCACTTTGGCGTGACGGCTTTGGCAAGCTGGGACTGACGTCAGTGCCGGAGTCACGCCGCAGCACCATCAAAATTGTCAGTGCCCCTTCATAGACTTGGGGTATGAAAAGCAGGGCGGCTTGGAGCGGGGACAGCGGGGACAGCGGGGCGGCGGTGGAGGCCGTTGCCGCGTCTGTGGCTGTGCTTGCTGCCTTGCTCGGGTCCGGCTCCGACGGCCCGGACCGCCCTGATTCGGGCACCGCCAAGCGGAGTGCTGATCGGCCCGGCTCCGGTGGTGATCCGTTGCGGGATCTGGCGGATGCGTTGCTGGACGGGTTGGCCGAAGTGTCCCGGTTGGAGGCCCGGACGGCGGCGCTGAAGGTTCAGCTGGCCGCCGACTACGCGCAGGCGGCCAGGTTCCTGGCCCCGCCGGCGGGATCCGTGCGGGACCGCGCCGTCCAGGAGATGGCGCTGGTCGCGGAGGTGGCCTGTGTCCTGACCGTGAGCGAACGCACCGCCGGGGCGCTCTTGTCCGAGGCCCGGGCACTGACAACGGCACTCCCGCTATCCCTGGCGGYGTTGCGGGCCGGGACGATTTCCTGGCAGCACGCCCGGATCCTCGTCGAGGAAACCAGYGGCCTGGATTCTGCCGGGGCGGCCTCGCTGGAGGGGCATTTCCTGGACCCGGCCGCGCCGAACCCGGCCCGCGGCTGCCCGGCCGGGGAGCTCGTGCCGTCCCGGTTCCGGGCCAAGGCCCGCACCTGGCGCGAACGCCACCACCCGGAGAGCATCGAGGCACGCCACACCGTGAGCGTCGCGGACCGGCGGGTCGAGTTCGTCCCGGACCGGGACGGCATGGCCTGGCTCTCGGCCCGGCTCCCGGCCGAGACCGCGGCCGGGATCTGGGAACGGACCACCGCCGCGGCCCGGGCCCTGCAGGGCCCGGACGAGCCCCGGACCCTGGCCCAGCTCCGCGCCGACATTACCGCGACCTGGCTCCTCACCAACGGCACCGGCCCCAGCACAGGGACCACAGCCGGAACAGCCGGCGGCGGACTCGTCAGCGGCGGGACGGGCGGGTGTGTGCGTGGGGGTGTTCCGGTGCCGCGGGCGCAGGTCMTGGTCACCGTCCCGGTCCTGTCGCTCCTCGGCGTCACCGAGGAACCGGCCGTCCTGGACGGGTACGGGCCGATCCCGCCGTCGATGGCCCGCCGCCTSGTTGCCGGCGGCGCGGGTTCCTTCTACCGGGTCCTGACCGATCCCCGGGACGGGKCCCCGCTGGAGATCGGGCGGAGCAGTTACCGTCTGACGACGGCGCAGCGGCACTGGCTCCGGCTCCGTGACGGCAGGTGCCCGTTCCCCGGCTGTAACAACCAYTCCCTGGACAATGAGGCGGACCATCTCCTGGCCTGGGCCGACGGCGGCACCACCGGCATCGCCAACCTGGGCCAGCCCTGCCGCAAACACCACCGCCTCAAACACGCCTCCGCCTGGCAGCCMGTMGGGGCCAGCGCAACCAGCCCGCCGGGCTKGACCTCGCCCTCAAAACGCTATTATCCGAGCGAGCACCAGGACTGGGAACCGCCCCGCTGGCCGGACAACATCCCGATCACGGCGACAGCCACAGACCCACGGGCGGAAGGCGTGCCCGCCGATCCCGAGCCGGAACTGCCCCCGGACCCCTTCCCCGACTGGCACCACTTCACGGCCGKGCACCCATTCCCCGCCGCAAACACCGACGACCCTGGCTGGCCGCCACCMCTCGACGAGCCCATCCCCGAAGACCTCGTGCTTCCATTTCTATGATCGGCAACCTCACGTCTCTGGGCGGGGTCGACGTCTGAGCAGCTCAGAGGTCCAAGCAGAACGAAATCGCTGGCCACGGCCCATTTAGGGTTTGTGAGAAGCTAGGGGAGTGAACGACATCCTCCCCATTATTCTGCCCATTCTCGCTGTGTTGGTGGTCCTCGGCGCGCTGATCCCGGTGCTCATGAAGACCCGGAAGAACGTCAAGACCTATCCCGGCACGCGCGACGCAAACGACCCCGTGCAGGCCCCGGGAACCGGAACCCTTGTGGAGGACCGTCCGGCGCCAGCACCGGCGCCTGAACGGAAGGCGCCGGGCGCCGTCGAGGTCGAAGGACTCGAAACGGTCGAGGTGCCGGACAACGCGGCCGGCCTGGAAACCGTACCGGTGGAAACGCCGCTGCCGGTCGCCGGGCGCCTCATCCGGCTGCGCGAGCGGCTGGTCAAATCCAACAACATCCTGGGCAAGGGGCTCCTGGCCCTGCTCTCGGCGGACAAGATCGATGAAAACGTCTGGGACGAGGTCGAGGAAACCCTCCTGCTGGCCKACCTCGGCACCGAACCGACCATGCAGCTCGTGGATGCGCTCCGCGAACGCGTCAAGGTGATCGGCACGCGGGAMCCCGAGCACGTCAAGGCCCTGCTCCGCGAGKAACTCATCAAGCTCGTGGACCCCACCATGGACCGCACCCTGCACGTGGAGCGCCACGCCGACAAACCTTCCGTCATGATGGTGGTCGGCGTCAACGGCGTCGGCAAGACCACCACCGTGGGCAAACTGGCCCGCGTGCTCGTCGCCGAGGACAAGGACGTGCTGCTGGGCGCAGCCGACACCTTCCGTGCGGCCGCCGCCGAGCAGCTGGCCACGTGGGGCCAGCGCGTGGGCGTCMCCACCGTGAAGTCGGACATCGACGGCGCTGACCCCGCCTCGGTAGCCTACGAGGCCGTCAAGGCCGGCATCGACCAGGAAGTCGACGTCGTCATGATCGACACCGCGGGGCGGCTGCAGAACAAGGTGGGCCTCATGGACGAGCTCAGCAAGGTCAAGCGGGTCATCGAAAAGCTTGCCGAGGTGGACGAGGTCCTGCTGGTCCTGGATGCCACCACCGGCCAGAACGGGCTCAACCAGGCCCGGGTGTTCTCCGAGGTGGTCAACATCACCGGAATCGTCCTGACCAAGCTGGACGGCACCGCCAAGGGCGGGATCGTCGTCGCCATCCAGAAGTCCCTGGGCGTGCCGGTCAAGCTGATCGGCCTGGGCGAAGGCGCCGATGACCTCGCGCCGTTCGACGCCGAAGCGTTCGTCGACGCGTTGCTGAACTAATCACGCACGTCAAAAAAGTGCCCCGGTCCGCAGAGGACCGGGGCACTTTTTGCTGCTGGTTGTGCTGCGCGAAGTCGGCGGGATGTCGCTAGTACGTGAAGTGCAGCACCGTCACGGTTCCGGCCGTTAGCTTGAACTGCTGCGTCCMGGACTTGTAAGCGAAGCCGGGCACCGTGGCAYGCTCGGCGAGGGGCTTCGGCTMGGACTTGGCGCCGTCGATCACGGTCTGGTCMTCGGCTTTGTAGCTGGGGCCGCTGAGCTGGGTCATGGTCCCGGTCACCGGCTTGCCCGGCAGGTTCAGGGTGACGTCGGTCTGCGCGGCCTTTTCGGGGTCGTTTTCATTGACGATCACCACGCTGGTGCTGCCGTCCGCGTTCTGCAGTGCGTAGCTGAACGCCAGCCCGCCGCCGGAGCTGTTCAGCTTCATGAACTTGCCTGCCTCAAGTTCGGCCACCATGGAGATGCCGAAGAAGTTGGCCCGGCCGGACATCTGGCCGTTGCCGAACGGGTAGGCGCCGGCGCTGCAGATCGCGGACAGGGGCGKGCCGCCCTTGCAGGTCTGCAGGGAGCTGTGGAAACCGATCCGGGTGATGCCCAGCTGGGCGGCGTTGAGGGCATAGTCTGCCGCCCACAGGGCCGAGGCGTGGGTGCGGGAGGTCTCGTTCGAGCCGGGGCAGGCGGCGATCCCGGTTTCCGGGAGCCATGTCTCCAGGCCCGCGTCCTGGCCGACCTTGAGGGCCKATTTCTGGTAATCGGCGGCGCGGTCGTGCATCAATTGGCTCATCAGGTTGGCCATGGTGGGCGAGCCCTTGGGGTCGCTGCCGTCACAGCTGTACAGCGGGTAGTTATGGAACGTGAGGATCTTCTTCTGCGGGAGGTCAGCATCGACGAACGGCTGCCACCACTTCTGGTCATAGGCACCCGGGCCGGAGATGGGCACCTTGGGGGCCACCGCGTAGATGGCGTTGGCGTAGTCTTTCAGTTCCCGGAGGTACTGGTCCAGGCTGTAGCCGGTGCCGGTCTTCACATCGTTGAAGACGAAGCCGTTAGGTTCGTTGCCCACGGTGACGCTGAGCAAACGGTCGCCGAAGATCTCCGAGGCGTTCTTGACCATGTCTGCAGCCCGGGCCGGGTCGTAATGGCCCAGGTCCACCGTCAGGCTGATCGAGGCATTCCCGGCCTCAAGAAGAGTCTTCACGCGTGCCAGGTCAGCCGGGCCCACGGCCTTGACCGGGTGGGTCTTGTCTCCCTTGTAGCCGGCGGGGACGGCCTCGCCGGTGGAGGTCCAGAAGAAGCGCCGGTCCACGGCGTTGCCGCCGAAGCGCAGGACAGGCTGGTCGATCTCCTTCAGGAGCTTGACCATCGACGCGTTGTCGGCGCTGAGGTCAGGGTCTGCCAAGTCCGTTGCCTCCAGGGAGATTCCCGTCATGCMCTTGTTMAGGGATGTGCCCACGAGGTCGCTGGAGACGTCCACCTTAAGGGGCTCAACCTTTTCCAGCGGTGACCCGGCCGGCGGACCCGCCTGCTGGTAGTACGTCACCGGCGGCCCCACCTCGGCAGGGCCGGACGCCGGGGCGGATTCGGAGGTGGCCGGTGGTGCCGGCGGTGCCTGGGTGGGGCCGCCGAGAGCCAGGGGAACCAGCACCGCCGTGGCCGCGAGGACGGCTACGATTCCGGTGCCGGCGATAATCCGTGCGCGCTTCTTGTTCTTTCCGGCATTCACTGCGTTCGCCGGATTAGCCGCATTCGCGGGGTTGGTTGGGTCAGGGCTATCGGCTTTCCCGGGGGAAGAGTCGAATCTGGCCATGGGGGATTACCTCCGGAGGGTTGTGGCAAGTGACCCCAGCTTAGCCAAGGGCGGAGGCAGGCGCTGACCAGCGGGTTCGTGTCAGGGCACCGTCTGCGGTGATTGGCCGCGGCGGCCCGGGCCGGATACAGTTTGCGGCGTTCCCCGGCGCGCCGGGMTAGGCGCGGTTCGCGGTGTGCCGGACAAACGTTTCCCGGGCCGGGAGCCACACAGCGGCGGCGGCCAGCAGCATGCCGCCCGTGACGCCGAAGGCCCAGCCGTAGCCCAGACGGTCCGCCAGCAGCCCGGCCACGACGGGTCCGACGATCGCGCCGCTGTCAGAGGCCATCTGGAAGACGGCCAGGACGCGGCCGCCGGAACGCTCGTTGCCGATCACGTCGGCGATGGCAGCCTGCTGGGCCGGTCCCAACAGCCCGGAGCCGATCCCCGCACAGGCGGACGCGAGCAGGAACCAGGGCAGCTGGTGAGTGAACCCGATAGCCGCCGTGGCCGTGCCGGTGACCACCAGTCCGGCGAGCAGGAGCGGCTTGCGGCCGAGGCTGTCCGCGAGCCGGCCGGAGAACGTCAGCGCCACCGCGTTGCCGCCCGCAAACACGGCCAGTGCCCAGCCAGCCGATTCCGGACCGGCGCCGAGGGCCACGACGGCGAACAGCGGCACCGTCGCCATCCGCACCCCGAAGGTGGCCCAGCCATTGGCGAAGCTCGAAAACAGGCCGGCCCGGTACGCGCTGTCCCGGAGCGCGTCTTTCAGTTCCATCGCCGGGGCCGTGGCGCCGGKCTCCCGCGAGGCGGCCGGGACGTGGCTGAGCTGGGTCTGCACCACGATGGCCGCCAGCACGAGGGCGGCCGCGTAAGCAAGGAACGGCACGCGCAGGCCGAAGTTGGCGAGCAGGCCGCCGACGATAGGTCCGCAGACGTTGCCGATCAGGAATGCCGAGGCGTAGGCCCCGGAGACGCGGCCGCGGCTTTTCGGCGGCGCGAGCCGGACCACGAGCGCCATGGATGCCACGGTAAACATCACCGACCCCGCCCCACCGAGCCCGCGGAAGATCAGGAGCTGCCAGTAGTCCTGGGCGAAGGCGCAGGCCGCCGTCGACGCCGCCACTATCAGCAGACCGGCAACGTAGACGGGCCGTTCGCCGAACTTTACGATCAGCGCGCCGCCGGCCGGGGCGAAGACCAGCCGCATGAAGGCGAAGATGCTCACGATCACCGCCGCCGCCGTCGCGCCGACGTTGAAAGTGGTCGCGAACTGGGGGAGTACCGGCGCGACAAGGCCAAAGCCGATCGCGATCAGGAAGGCCGCCACCAGCATCACCTTGATGTCCCGGGGAAGCCGGGAACGCCCGTGCGCCACGGCGGGCAGCTTGGGGGCGGCTTCGCCGGCGGGGCGGGAGGTCTTGCTCATAGTGCGTTAGTCCTTGGGGAGAAGAGGGGCCGGCGGGCTGCTGGTCCTAAAGCGCGGGATTATGCGGATGAAACATAACCGTAACAAGTGTGAGATGCACCATTTACGTCCGGGAGGTTCTTGTAACAACCCGGCAATCTAAATCCTCCGCCAGCGAAACACGGCCCCGCGAAACTCGATGTAGAACGCAAATAATGCGTTGGGACCGGCGGACTACTCCGCACCTAATAGCAAGAGAGGACGTAGACCATGGAACTCACCGCAGGTCTCGTTTGGCTCCTGGTCGCCGCGGCACTCGTGCTGTTCATGACCCCGGGTCTAGCATTCTTCTACGGCGGCATGACTCGTGCCAAGTCGGCTTTGAACATGATGATGATGAGCTTCGTCGCCATTGGCACCGTCGGGATCATGTGGGTCCTGTGGGGCGCTTCGATGGCCACGGCCAACGAGGACAACTTCTTCCAGATCTTCGCCAACCCGTTCAGCCACTTCGGTCTCCACGGTTTCACCGAACCGGCTGACCTGCTTAAGGTCKGCTACGCGGCCACGTTCGCCATCATCACTGTGGCCCTGATCTCCGGTGCGGTCGCCGACCGTGCCAAGTTCTCCGCCTGGGTGGTCTTCACCCCGATCTGGGCAACGCTCGTTTACGCCCCGATGGCCTTCATGGTCTGGGGCGGCGGTCTCTTCTCTGCCAGCGGCTGGTTCGGCCAGACGTTCGCGCCGGTCATCGACTTCGCCGGTGGCACCGTGGTCCACATCAACGCCGGCGTCGCGGGCTTGATCCTGGTCCTGATCATCGGCAACCGCAAGGGCTTCGGCAAGGACCCGAACCACCGCCCGCACAACATTCCGTTCGTCATGCTCGGTGCCGCCATCCTGTGGTTCGGCTGGTTCGGCTTCAACGCCGGTGCCGCCGCGACCGTTGAGCAGGCCGGCCTGATCTGGATMAACACGCTGGCCGCCCCGGCCGCCGCCATGCTCGGCTGGCTCGCCGTCGAACGCTTCCGCGACGGCCACCCGACGTCCCTCGGTGCGGCCTCCGGTGTGGTCGCCGGCCTGGTCGCCATCACCCCGGCTTGTGCCAACGTCTCCCCGCTCGGTGCGATCGCCCTCGGCGTCGTCGCCGGCGTGGCCTCCGCGCTCGCCGTCGGCCTGAAGTTCAAGTTCGGCTACGACGACTCGCTCGACGTCGTCGGTGTCCACCTCGTCTCCGGTGTTGTCGGCACCGTGGCGATCGGATTCCTGGCCACCCCGACCCAGGGCACCGCGGGCCTCTTCTACGGCGGCGGCACCACGCAGCTGGTCGCCCAGACCCTGGCCGCAGCGTGCTCGATCGTCTTCACCGCCGTGATGACGTTCATCATCGCCTTCCCGATCCACAAGCTCATGGGCTTCCGGGTCTCCCAGGAACAGGAAGTCGTCGGTGTGGACCTGAGCCTGCACGCAGAGACCGCTTACGAGTTCGGCGTCGGCGGCCACGGCGGCAGCTTCCAGCCGCTGCACGAACTGATCACCGGCAAGCCGGGCGAAGACGCAGTCTCAGCAGCCCCGATGGACGTCACGTCCAACGGCAAGAAGAACGCAACGGGTAAGGAAAGTGTGGGGGCATGAAACTGATCACGGCAATCGTCCGTCCGGAAAAGCTGGAGGCTATTCGCGAAGGTCTCGAAGCCTACGGTGTGCAGGGCCTGACGGTCAGTGCAGCCAGCGGCTACGGCCGGCAGCGTGGCTACACCGAGGTGTACCGCGGGGCTGAGTACAACGTGGACCTCCTGCCCAAGATCCGGGTAGAAGTCCTGGCCACCGACGAACAGGCGGACGACATCCTCGATGTCATCATCGCCAGTTCGAACACCGGCCGGGCCGGCGACGGCAAGGTCTGGACGATGGATGTGTTCGAGGCCGTCAGGGTCCGCACCGGAGAGCGCGGCGCGGCAGCTATCTAGCTGCACCCGCCCCGCCGCGGAACGCGGCACTGACACAGCGGCACTGACACAGCGGTCCTGACACAGCGGGCCGGATGCCCGAAAAGGCATCCGGCCCGCTTCGTCGTTTMTGCGGTCGCCTCCAGCGGGTTGCGCGCTACTATGCGGCCGTGTTGCGTCCGTCTAGGCCGGCCAGTCCTCCGGGCCGGAGGTCCCGGCGGGATAGTCCTCCAACGGCACATGTCCGGCCGCCCAGGACTTCAGTACCGGGTCCAGGATGCGCCAGCAGTCCTCGGCGGTGTCCGCCCGCACTGAGAGCAGCGGATCGCCGGTGAGGACGCCCTCCAGCACTTCACCGTACGGCAGGAGCTCGGAAGCGCTCAGCTCGGCCTGCAGGGTGGCCCGGTCCAGGCTCAGGACATCGCCGGGGCCGTTCACATCGACGTCGAACTTCAGCGTGTCCGGGCCAAAACCGATCCGCAGCTGGTTGGGGGCGTCCACGCCGCTGAAACCCTTCGGCAGATACGGCACCGGCCGGAACGTCACCACGGCTTCCTTGCGCTTGGTGCCCAGCGCTTTGCCCGAACGCAGGATGAACGGCACGCCCTGCCAGCGCCAGTTGTCGATCCCGAGCTGCACCTCGGCGAGGGTTTCGGTGTCCCTGGCCGGGTCCACCCCGGTTTCCTTGGCGTAGTCCGGGACCTTCCGGCCGTCGATGGAACCGGCCGTGTAGCGTGCCCGGCGGGTACTTTGGCGGTACKGGGCCTTGATGCTGCTGGYGCGCAGCACCGTGGCAATGGCATCGCGCAGGTCGCGTTCGTCCACGGACGCCGGCGGCTCGATCGCCATGAGCGCCATGATCTCCAGCAGATGGCTTTGGATCATGTCCCGCAGGGCGCCGGCGCCGTCGTAGTAGCGGGCCCGGCCCTCCAGGGCGAGGTCTTCGTCGAAAACGATCTCGACCTTTTCAATGTACTGACGGTTCCACACCGGCTCCAGGAACGTGTTCGCGAAGCGCAGGCCCAGGATGTTCAGGACGGTTGCCTTGCCCAGGAAGTGGTCCACCCGGTGGATGTGGTCCTCGGGGACCAGCGCGGCCAGCGTCGTGTTCAGGTGCCGGGCGKACTGCTCGTCCGAGCCGAACGGTTTCTCCATCACCAGCCGGGTCCCGGCGGGCACGTCTTCCGGGGCCAGCGCCTCGCACGCGAGCTGGCTGACGTGCGGCGGAAGTGCGAAGTAGACGGCCACGGGACCTTCCAGCTCCTTCAGCAGCCCGGCGAGCTGCCCGCCGGCCGTGACGTCGAGCTGGTGGTACGTGCTCTCCTTGCGGATCCGCTTCAGCTCATGCTTGCCCTCGGTATCGGCCTGCGAGTTCTCGTCCGCGAAAGACTCCTMGATCCGCTCCAGCCACTGATCGGCCGTCCACGGGTCGGACCCTGCACCGACTAACGTGAGGCCGTCGGCGCGGCCCCGGGCCACCAAGCGGGCGAGCCCGGGGAGCAGGAGCCTGCCGGTGAGATCGCCCGAGGCGCCCAGGATGAGGAGGGTTTTTACAGTTAATTGGCTGGTCACCTAAGCCAGCATGCCATCCTGAAGGCTCATCTTGGTACCCTAGATAGTMGAGTCCCGTTGTCGAGGCGGTTMGTTCAGGCGAACACCAGTCACGACGCTGGCGTGCCGGACCGGCCGCCACCTGTAGATCCACTGAAAGAAGTGCACGGCGCGTGTTCAATTCACTCTCTGACCGGTTGACAGCAACCTTCAAGAATCTGCGTGGCAAGGGCCGCCTGACCGAGGCGGACGTTGACGCCACCGTCCGGGAGATCCGGCGTGCCCTCCTGGACGCCGACGTCGCCGTGCCCGTGGTCCGGGAGTTCACCGGCCGCGTGCGTGAGCGTGCCCTCGGCGCCGAGGTGTCCGGCGCGCTGAACCCGAGCCAGCAGATCGTGAAGATCGTCAACGAGGAGCTCGTGGAGATCCTCGGCGGCGAGACCCGCCGGATCCGCCTGGCCAAGACCGGGCCCACCATCATCATGCTGGCCGKCCTCCAGGGCGCCGGTAAGACCACCCTGGCCGGCAAGCTGTCCAAATGGCTCAAGGCCCAGGGCCACAGCCCGATGCTCGTTGCCTGCGACCTTCAGCGCCCCAACGCCGTCACCCAGCTGCAGGTGGTCGGCCAGCGCGCCGGCGTGCCCGTCTTCGCCCCGCACCCGGGCGCCACGTCCACCGAACTTGACCACCCCGCCGGTGACCCGGTCGCCGTCGCCCGTGCCGGCGTCGAGGAAGCCAAGCGCACCCTCCACGACGTCGTGATCGTGGACACCGCCGGCCGTCTCGGCGTTGACGCCGACATGATGGAACAGGCGCGCCAGATCCGCCGCGCCATCGTCCCGAACGAAGTCTTGTTCGTCATCGACTCCATGATCGGCCAGGACGCCGTCAACACGGCGATGGCCTTCGACGAGGGCGTCAACTTCACCGGCATCGTGCTGTCCAAGCTCGACGGCGACGCCCGCGGCGGTGCCGCGCTCTCCGTCGCGTCGGTCACCGGCAAGCCGGTCATGTTCGCGTCCACCGGCGAAGGCCTKGACGACTTCGAGCTCTTCCACCCGGACCGCATGGCCTCGCGCATCCTCGACATGGGTGACGTCCTCACCCTGATCGAGCAGGCCGAGAAATCCTGGGACAAGGACGAGGCCGCCCGGATGGCGAAGAAGTTCGCCGACCAGGAAGACTTCACCCTGGACGACTTCCTCGCCCAGATGCAGCAGATCCGCAACATGGGCTCCATGAAAAAGATGCTCATGATGATGCCGGGTGCGCAGAACATCCGGCAGCAGCTGGAGCAGTTCGACGAGCGCGAGATCGACCGGGTTGAGGCCATTGTCCGATCGATGACCCCGCACGAGCGTGTGGCACCTAAGATCATCAACGGCTCCCGCCGGGCCCGCATCGCCCGCGGCTCCGGTGTGCACGTCTCCGAGGTCAACGGCCTGCTGGAGCGCTTCGCCCAGGCCCAGAAGATGATGAAGAAGATGGCCGCCGGCGGCGGCATGCCCGGAATGCCGGGGATGCCCGGCATGGGCGGCGGGGGAGGAGCCCGCAAGGGTGCCAAGTCCGCGCCCAAGAAGAAGGCCCGCTCCGGCAACCCGGCCAAGGCCGCGCAGGAACTGCGCGACGCCGAGGCCCGGCGTGCGGCCGGCGCCAAGGCCCTGCCCACCGGAGCGTCGTTCGGCCAGCAGGGCGGCGACTTCGATCCCTCCCAGCTGAACCTGCCCAAGGGCTTCGACAAGTTCCTCGGCGGCAGCAAATAGCCACCGCACKCTGATGCCGCCGGGGCTGTGTCGCCGGCGGCATCAGCACTGAAGTKCCATAGGGTTAGACCATGTTCAAGCAGCGCGTAGTCTTCGTC
>NZ_JBFTHK010000086.1:0-20470 GCF_056394205.1 Arthrobacter sp. 10T413_2
GTATTCGACCTCATCCTTGGTCAGTTCCATGTAGGCCTCCTCGAGGCTGGCCTGGAGCGGCGTGAGTTCGTAGATCATGACCTGGTGTTCCAGCGCGGCGGTGGCGATCTGCCKGGGGTCCAGCCCCTTGACTTCCAGGAGCTCGCGTTCCTGGACCTCCACCGAGACGCCGGTTCCGGCCAGCAGCTGCATGAGCCGGTCGGGCTGGTCGGTCCGGACCCGCGTGCGGCCCTGGCCCTTGCCTGTGATGATCTCCTGGATCGGGGYGTCGGCGATGATCCTCCCGCGGCCGATCACGATCAGGTGGTCCGCCGTGACGGCCATCTCACTCATGAGGTGGCTGGAGAGGAAGACCGTGCGCCCCTCGGAGGCCAGGTACTTCACCAGATTGCGGACCCACACCACCCCCTCCGGGTCGAGACCGTTTACGGGCTCGTCCAGGATGACGGTCTGCGGGTCGCCAAGGAGGGCCGCGGCGATGCCCAGCCGCTGGCCCATGCCGAGCGAGAAGCCGCCGACCTTCTTCCTGGCCACTTCGGCCAGTCCAGTCATCTCGATGACGTCGTGGACGCGCTTCTTGGGGATGCTGTGCGTCGCGGCCATGGCCAGCAGGTGGTTGTAGGCGGAGCGGCTCGTGTGGACGGCTTTGGCATCCAGCAGCGCGCCAACGTCCCGCAGCGGGGCGGCGTGCTTGGTGAGCGGCGATCCGTTGACGGTCACGGAGCCCGACGTCGGCCGGTCCAGTCCCATGATCATGCGCATGGTGGTGGATTTTCCGGCCCCGTTCGGGCCCAGGAAGCCGGTGACCCGGCCGGCTTCGACGGTGAAGTTGACGCCGGCGACGGCGGTCTTGTCGCCGTAAACCTTGGTCAGGCCTCGTGCTTCGATCATGGAAGCGTTCCTTTGCGTAGCGGGCTGTTTGTCCGGGGCGCCGCAGTCACGGGCCCGTCTGCACACCACGCTACCGACGCCGGAGGCGTATTTCGCCGGTCTCAGGGATGATTCAGGGGTGAATCAGGGTAATCCGGGAGGATGACGGGGCGAGGGCGGCCCGAGCGAGGTTCAGTCGAGCGGCGAATAGTACGTCAACGCGCMGCGGCGGACCGCGAACTCCACGCTCCGCACGCCGGGCATGACCTCACCGTCAACGGCCAGGACCATGGGTCCGTTCCCCGGTTCCACCGTGATCCGGTCCGTTTCGGTGAGGTGGGTGATCCCGGAGGTGGCCACGGTGCCGGTCAGCACGGCCCAGAGCAGCCGCAGCCGGGCGAACGGCTCGTCGGCGGTAATCATMCGCAGGTCCAGGACTCCGTCGGCCAGCACAGGGCGCACCAGCGGCGCGTGGTCGCGGGGGTAGTAGCGGCCGCGGCCGATGTAGAGAATCCACAGCCGGTGCCGCACCCCGTTGACGATCAGCGTGGTGGGGGTGCCGGCCGCGAAGGTCCGGAACATGGCCACCACACCGGCAAGGGGTTTGCCGAGCGCCGGCTGGAGCTGTTCGCGCCGGCKGACCAGGTTCGGGTAGAGGCCGATGCTGGCGGTGTTGAGCATGCTCAGTTCGAGGTGCTCGGGGCTGTCGGGGAGCCCTCGCTCAACGCTCACGTGGCCGACGTCGGCCACGGCCGCCTCGCCGCGCGATGCCGCCCGGACGGCCGCCTGCAAGGTGGGTGTCCCGGCGTCGCGGGCGAAGTGATTGAGCGTTCCGCCGGGAAGCACCAGGAGCGGGAGCGAATGTTCGACAGCGGTGGCTGCCGCCGTGCCGACAGTTCCGTCACCCCCCCAGACGCCRAGGGCCACAATCCCCGGGCGGGTCGCGACGCCGGCGATTTCCGCCGCGATGTCCGCGCCCTGGCMTATTTCCTGTATATACGCCTTAGGGAATATTTTCTGGAGGGCGTCTGCGGTCTCGTCGGCATAGGATCCGCCAAGAGTGTTAATCACGATGCCGAGGCCCTGGCCCTCCGGAAGGTCCGGAGCCCGGAGAGCGCTGCGGAGGGTCGCCGGGAACGGCGGCCGGACAGGCCACCATTTCCGCGTCACCATGGCCGCCCCGGCGCCGATCGCGGAGCCGAACAGCACATCCGAGGGCCAGTGGGCCCCCGTGTGGACCCGCGAGTAGGCCACCCCGGCCGCGACAGGGGCCAGCGCCGCTCCGAGTCCCGGCCGGACCATGCCGACGCCCAGCGCGAAGGCAACCGCGGAGGCGGAGTGGCCCGACGGCATCGAGGAACTCGTGGGCACGAGGGCCATGACTCCGGCGATGCCGAACCAGAGCTTTCCGTTGTTGGCGGCTGCGGACAAACCGCGGAAAAAGTCATCGTGGCCACCGCCCGGCAGCTTGGACACGGCGCGCACAAGTTTGCGGTCGAGGGTCGACAGGCGGCCGGGAGCTTTCCTCAGCATGGTTCGCATCTGACCACCATACTGCCGGACCCGGGGCGCCGCAGGCAGTGCMCGCGGCAGGCGATCAGCCTCGCAGGGCTCCCTACTTGGCGGGCAGCGGCTTCGCGGCGCCGGCGAGCAGCAGGGCCACGAGAATGGGAATCCCGATCGCCAGCAGTGCGGTCCTKATCCCCGTCACATCTCCCAGGAAGCCCAGCAGGGGCGGCCCGGCGAGGAACGCGATGTAGCCCAGCGTGKACACAACCGACACCCGTGCGGCCGCCTTCCGCGGGTCATCCGCCGCGGCGGACATCCCGATCGGAAACGCAAGGGCAGCCCCCACGCCCCAGAGCACGGCACCGGCGGCGGCCAGCCAAATCGTGCCGGCGAACACGAAGAGGCAGAGGCCCGCAGCCGCTGCAGCCATGCTGGCGCGGAGCACGGCCACACGGCCGTAGGCATCGATCGCGCGGCCGCCGAAGAAACGCATGGCCGTCATGGCCAGCACGAAGGCGGCGAACATGAGCGCGCCCGTGGACTGTTCAGCGCCGAGGCCATCGACCGCAGCCTTGGCAATCCAGTCGTTGCCGGCGCCTTCGGTCAGGGTGGCGCCCAGCACGACGACGCCGATCAGGAGCGTGCGGCCGTCCCGCCAGGCGGAGACGGCCTTGCCACGKCCCGTTTCTCCCGCGGCGGACCCGGCGTCGGCCTGATGGGGCAGGAAGTAGCGCGGAGCCACGGTGGTCAGGACGGCGACGATCGCGGCGACGACCAGAAGGTGTTCCGGGAGCCCGACCCTCAGGGTGGACAGTCCGGCACCGATCAGGGCTCCGATGAACGCACCGCCGCTGTAGGCGGCGTGGAACTGCGGCATGATGGTGCGCCCGAGCCGGTGTTCGACGTCGGCGCCTTCGATGTTCTGCGAAACATCCCACAACC
Organism: Arthrobacter sp. 10T413_2; assembly: GCF_056394205.1. Lineage (NCBI taxonomy): Bacteria > Bacillati > Actinomycetota > Actinomycetes > Micrococcales > Micrococcaceae > Arthrobacter > Arthrobacter sp. 10T413_2. Next base: position 3,322 of record NZ_JBFTHK010000086.1, read on the forward strand.
CGACGCCGATCCCGAAGAGGAACAGGGAAGCGGCAGTCCCCGGCACGGAGGCCGCCATCAGGGACAGCGCCACGCCGACGCCGGCCGCCGCGGCAAACAGCCCTGCACTGCGGACAGTGTTGGCGGTGCCGATCCGGCCCACGACGAATCCGGCCGTGGGCAGGGCGATCAGCGAGCCGACCGCCAGGCACAGCAGCAGTGTTCCCATCTGCCCCGAGGTGATGTGCAGGATTTCCGTCACCGCGKGKATGCGGGCGGCCCAACTGGCGAAGACCAGTCCGTTGATCCCGAAGACCAGGAACGTGGCCCCGGCGGCGGACTTCAGTTGCGGCTCGGTTGCGGTGCTGGTCATACGATCACTGCTTCCACTGAGTGTTGCGCGAGTTGGGCATGTTCTTCCGGACTGAGCCGCCGGTCCGTCACGATGGCATCCACGGCGTCCAAGGATGCCACGAGGGCGACGGCGCTGGCATCCCATTTGGATCCCGCGCAGGCGACGATCACCCTACCGGCGGATTCGAGGCCGGCGCGCTTCACGGCGGCGTCGTCAAGATCGTGCGCCAACAGCCCGTCCTTGAGGTTCAGGGCGCAGGGAGTGACCACGGCTGTGTCGAAGCGCAGCGAKCGGATGTTCGATTCCGTCATCGGTCCGCGGAAGGACATCTCGCCGGGGATGAGGCTGCCGCCGGGCATCAGGAGCTCGGGCCGCCGACCCGCGGGCGCATCCTCAGGGGACAGTATGCTGACGGCCCGCAGCGACATTGGCATGATGGTCATGTCGCGCTGGCGCAGCTGGCGAGCGATCTCGGTGGCCGTGGTGCCGCTGTCCAGCCAGATGTGGCCCCGGTCCTGGAGCATGGCCGCCACGCCGGCGGCAATCCGGACCTTGACGGCGTGGTCCTCCAGCTCGCGCTGGCCGTAGGCAGGGTTTTCTCCCCGCAGCACCAGGCTTCGGGCGCCGCCGTGCACCCTTCGGAGGACGCCGTGGAGCGCCAGGACGTCGAGATCGCGCCGGATGGTGGCCCCGGACGCTCCGCAGGCGGTCATCAGTTCGTCCACGGTCATCTGGTCCCGATGCCGCAGCAGCTCGCCAATCAGGCGATGACGCTCATCAGTATTCATGAAGAAATGATAGCAGTTGGTGATCATTTGATCATCAAATGCGCAACTGCGATCACACCGTATGGACGGGAGGCCAGCTATGTCCCTACGGCAACGTGGAGAACTGCAGGACGTGGGGAAGTGCAGGACGTGAGGGAGGGTCTGGCTTAGCGGGCGCGCTCGACGCGCTTTTCGTCCCAGACCGGCTCGGCCGATTCATAGACCTTGCCGTCCGACCCAAAGACCAGGAAGCGGTCGAAGGTGCGGGCGAACCAGCGGTCGTGGGTGACGGCCAGGACGGTGCCCTCGAAGTGGTCAATCGCCCGTTCCAGGGCCTCGGCCGAATGCAGGTCCAGGTTATCCGTCGGCTCGTCGAGCAGCAGCAGCGTGGCGCCGGAGAGCTGGAGGAGCAGGATCTGGAAGCGGGCCTGCTGGCCGCCGGAGAGCGATTCGTACTTCTGCTCGGACTGCCCGGCGAGGCCATAGCCGTCCAGGGCGCCGGCGGCGGCTTCGCGGCCGAGCCCGGAGCGGTGCTCATCGCCGCGGTGCAGGATCTCCAGTAGGGTCTTGCCCAACAGATCGGGCCGGACGTGGGTTTGGGCGAAGAAGCCGGGCCGGATCCGGGCGCCGAGTTTCACGGTGCCCTCGTGCGGAACCTCCGCAATCTCGACGTCGGACACMGGCAGGTGCTCCCGTTCCGGGTCGGTACCGCCGGTGGCGAGCAGGCGCAGGAAGTGGCTCTTGCCCGAACCGTTGGACCCGAGGACGGCCACGCGGTCACCGAACCAGATCTCCGTCGAGAAGGGCTTCATGAGGCCGGTCAGCTCAAGCTTTTCGGCCACGATGGCGCGCTTCGCGGTGCGTCCGCCCTTGAGCCGCATCTGCACGTTTTGCTCGATCGGCAAGGCCTCAGGCGGGCCGGCCTCGAGGAACTTCGCCAGTCGGGTCTGCGCGGCGTGGTAACGGTTGGCCATGTCTGAGCGGAACGCCGCCTTGTTCTTGTACATGTTGACGAGTTCCTTGAGCTTCACGTGCTCCTCGTCCCAGCGCTTGCGCAGCTCCTCGAAGCGTGCGTTCCGGTCGGCGCGGGCGTCCACGTAGGAGCCGAAGCCGCCGCCGTGGATCCACGCGCCGGCACCGTTGATGCCCGGTTCCAGCGTGACGATKCGTCCCGCGGCGTTGTTGAGCAGTTCACGGTCGTGGCTGATGAAGAACACGGTCTTCTTCGAGTCATTCAGCTTCGCTTCGAGCCAGCGCTTGCCCGGGACATCGAGGTAGTTGTCGGGTTCGTCGAGGAGCAGCAGTTCATCGGGGCCKGCAAAAAGAGCCTCGAGCACCAGCCGCTTCTGCTCGCCTCCGGAGAGGCTCGAGGCCGGGCGGTGCTGCGCGCGGTCAAACGGCAGGCCGAGGGCCGCCATGCACACCTCGTCCCAGACGGTCTCGACGTCGTAGCCGCCGGCATCGCCCCAGTCCACGATCGCCTGGGCGTAGTTCATCTGCGTGGGCTCGTCGTCGTGCTCCAGCATGGCCAATTCCGCCTCGTCCACGGCGCGCGCGGCAGCCGCCAGCGCCGGCGGGGCAGCTGACACCAGGAGGTCCCGGACCGTGGAGTCGTCGCGGACTTGGCCCACGAACTGGCGCATGATGCCCATGTTCCCGGAGCGGCCAATCACGCCTTCGTCCGGGACGAGGTCACCGGAGATGATCCGGAACAGCGTGGTCTTGCCGGTTCCGTTGGGCCCGATCAGCGCGGTCTTGGTGCCGTCCGGGACCTTGAAGGTCACCCCGTTGAGCAGCTGGGTGCCGTCGGAGAGGAAGTAATCGATGCCGGAAACGTCAATATGAGCCACGCCTTCAATCTTCCCACGGCTGCGCGGGGCTCCCGGCGGACGCCCCCGGCAGGATGAACTGGTCAGGACGTGAGGGAGCGTCCGGGTCAGCTGGCCCGGGTGAGGAACTCCTTGAGCAGCGGACCCGACGTGGTGGCCCCGAGGCCGCCGTCCTCCACGAAGACGGCTACGGCCAGATCACCGTGCACGGCGACGATCCAGGCGTGGGTCTTGGGCGGGGTGTCATTGCCGAACTCGGCTGTTCCGGTCTTTGCTCCGACGGGCTCGCCCGGGACGGAGGCCAGGAACCCGGCGTGCCCGCTGGTCACGACGGCACGCATCATGTCAGCCAGTGACGCCGCCTCCGCCGCCGTAACCGGCGCCCCGGCGGCCGCGGCCGGTGCCGGTGCCGCAGCAGCGGATGTCGTCGCGTCACCGGACGGCCGCGCTGCCGGCGCCGTGTCAGGGGCTCCGGTGCCGGCCGTAGGGGTGCTGTCGGCGCCCGGGGAAGTGGCGCCCGCATTCGGATTCAGCACCAGCTGGGCTGCCACCGGGGCACCCTTGGCCACGGAACCGGCCATGATGGCGGCGGCCAGCGGGGACAGGAGCACCTTGCCCTGGCCGATMATGGACGCGGCGTGCTMGGTGCCGGCGGCTTCCCCGGGGACCGAGCCAAGGAACGCGGMAGCCCCCAGCGCGGGCGCCTCGACGGCCACGCCGAGGGAGGTCGCGGCCGATTCGAGCTGCGCCTGGCTCACGGAGTCCCGGGCGTTGATGAAGGCAGTGTTGCAGGAGTGAGCGAAGGCATCGCGCAGCGTCACGGAACCCAGGGAGGACGCGGGGTACCCCTCGGCGTTCTTGAAAGTGCGGCCGTCCACCGTGAGGGTGGGCGGGCAGTCCACCTTGGAGTCGGGCGTCATTCCGTTGCGGAACATGGCCAGGGAATCAACCATCTTGAAGATCGAGCCGGGGGCGTACTGGCCCAGCATTGCCGTGTCATAGCCGTTGCTGCCCGGGCCGGAGGCTGCCGCCAGGACGGCGCCGCTGGAGGGCCGGAGCGCCACAATGGCCGACGCCGGACCGACGTTGCCGAGGACGTCCTCCGCGAGCTGCTGCAACTTCGGGTCCAGGGTGGTTTTCAGCGCGGTTCCGGGCTTCATCCCGGTCTGGAAGAGCACCCGCCGCGGATCCGGGGAGGTCGCCTGGATTTCCGCGGCGGTAAGGCCAGCCTTCTGCGCGCGGATCACGATGCCGTCGGTTCCCCGCAGCTGCGCGTCATACTGTTGCTGCAGGCCGCCGTTTCCGGTGGTGTCGCCGGGTTTGAGTGCGCCGCCGGACTTTTCGATCTGCTCCGCATTGGCCTCGGAGACGGTACCCAGCAGGGCCCGCGCAAACGTCCGGGTGGGGGCCAGCGGCAGGGTGTCCGGGATGGTCCGGGCGCCCGGGATGGCCGAGATCTGCTCGTCGGTGACGGTCCGGGAGCCGTCTTCGCGCAGGGTGATGGCGGGGACGAATGCCTCAGGACCGGTCGCGGCGACCTGCTGGGCGTAGGCGGCCGGGTCGACGCCGACGAGTTGGGCAAGCTTCGTGGCGGAGTCAGCGKGGTCCGCGCCGCCGAGTGCGGGCTTGTCGATGCCAACGTTGACCACGGGCCGGTACGTGACCAGCGGGGCGTCGCCGGCGCCCAGAATGTCKGCCCGCTGCGGCGTCTGGGTGGCGCGGGTGACGACCTCCCCGTCAGCGAGGTCCGGGACAAGGATGGCCGGTTTCCATACGGTGAGCCACTTGTCGCCGGACTTCTTTAGCTGTGCGGAAACGGTATATTTCCATTCCTCCGCCCCGACCTTCCAGATGTAGTTCAGCGGAAATGTGGCCGTGTCCGCGTCGAATGCAAGGTCTCCGGCCTGCACGGCCGGTTTGTCCGGATCAAGTCCCTTGAAAATTTCCTTGAGCTGGTCGTTTGCGGCGCCCGAGTCCTTGCCCTCAAAGGCGACGGATCCGACGTCGAGCGCGGATACTGCGGTGGCCAGCTGTTTGGCAGCATCTTGCGCGCCGGACCGGCCGTCGCCGCAGGCGGCCAGCGAGCCGCTAAGAACAAGGCCCACAAGGGCCAGTGCAAGTTTTGGTGAGTTCCCCATGGCGACATTATGCCCCGGGCCACGGACACCGCCCTTGTCACACAGCGCAGTCACACGACCCAGTCACACGGCACGACCGCAGCGCACAGCCGCCCAACGTCCCCGCACGACGCCGGCTAGGACCTCCGGATGATGCGCCGCTGCGCGGCCACGGCGATTGCGGCGGTGCGGTTGTCCACGCCGAGCTTGCCGTAGATGTGCACCAGATGGGTCTTGACCGTTGCCTCCGAAATGAAGAGCTGCTTCGCGATCGCCCGGTTTCCCATGCCCGTGGCCAGCAGTTCCAGCAGCTGGATCTCGCGGGCGGACAGGGCCGGCTCCGGGTTCCGGATCCGGCCCATCAGCCGGGCCGCGACCTCGGGGGCCAGCGCCGTTCCGCCGGCGGCGGCGGACAGTACCGCCTGGCGGATCTGCTCGGGCGGGGCGTCCTTGAGCATGTAGCCGCTGGCGCCGGCCTCGACGGCGGCGAGGATGTCAGCATCGGAGTCGTAGGTGGTGAGGATGAGCACCGGCGGCGCGGGCTGGCCGGTTTCTCCGGCTTTGATCCTGCCGGTGGCGGTGACCCCGTCCATGCCCGTGCCCATCTGCAGGTCCATGAGCACCACGTCCGCGGGCTCGCCCAAGGTGTGGAGCCTGGCCAGTCCGGCCAGGGCGGCGCCGCCGTCGGCTGCCTCGGCCACGACGGTGATGCCTTCCAGATCACCKAGCWTGGCCCGCAGCCCGGCACGGACCACGGGGTGGTCGTCCACGAGGAACACCCGGATGTTGTTCACTGCCATCCCTCCTTAACGTGAGCGGGCCCGGCGGCGGAACGGTTGGCTTCGCCCAGGGGCAGYCGGATGGCCACCACGGTTCCCTCTCCCGGGGCGGATTCGATGTCCAACCGGCCGTGCAGGGCCGTCACGCGCTCCCGCAGCGACGTCAATMCATAGCCGGAACCGTCCTGGCGGGCGGTCAGCGCCGCGGGGTCGAACCCGGTGCCGTTGTCGTAGATGTCCATGGCCACGTCGGGACCCAGGAAGGACAGGGTGACGACGGCGGTGCTCGCCTTCGCATGCACCCCGGCGTTGGCCAGGCTCGCTTGTGCGGCGCGGAGCAGGGCGGTCTGCAGGGCTGCGGGAAGGTCCACAGGCACACCCTCGACGTCGAGGCGGCAGGACAGGCCCGCGCCGCGGGCGGCAGCTTCCGCTTCGGTCTTTTCACACAGCCGAAGGAGGCTGGCCACGAGGGAACCGTCCTCAAGATCGGGGGATTGGAGGGCCCGGACGAAGTTGCGGGCCTCGGCGAGGTTGGCGGCCGCCGTGTCCTGGACTATACGGAGCCTGTCCCGGGCCACGCCGGGTTCACCGTTGTCCAGGGCTTTCTCGGCCGCGCGCGCCATCAGCACGATGCTCGACAGACCCTGGGCGAGGGTGTCATGGATTTCGCGGGCCAGCCGGCCGCGCTCGGCCAGCGTGCCGGCATCGTGCTGGGTCCGGGCGAGTTCGGCACGGGTGCGGCGGAGCTCCTCGGCCGCCTGCCGCTGGTTTTCCGCCTCCAGGAACAGCGCCCGGTAGGCCAGGCCCGTGACCACAGCGAAGGCTGCGCCGAACGCCGGCCCGAGCACCATGGGCAGCTGCAGCGCCATGCMGGCCGGCTCCGCGCTGGCCTGTTCCGAAGGTGAGATACCGCCGTTGTGGAACCAGAGCGCCGCAATGACCAAAAGGGTGCTGAGGGCGATCGCCGGCAACGCCAGCCGCCGCCGGAGCACGTGCAGCTGCAGGAAGAACAGCGGGAAGGCCAGCCAGACGAAGTCGGCGCTGGTCCAGATCAGCAGGAGCCACAGGAGGCTGACGCCGCCCAACCACCAGCCGGAATAGGGCCTCGGATCGAACCGGGCACGCCGGGCGGCATGCCGCTTCTCCAGGATGGTACCCACGAGGTAGATGGCGGCGAGCAACAGGGCCAGCAGCAGGGTGATCCAGCCCGGGCCTGTGATTCCGCCGGCCACCAGCCGGACGAGCGCCACCAGGAGCAGCACCGCGAAGCCGACGTGAAGGCTCACCCGCAGCACGCGCAGAATGACGGCTGCCCCGGTGGACTCGGTCTGACCACTGTGACGTGTGCCGTCGTGGACCGTGTTGCCGGCGTCGCCCTCCATGCTTCCAGCCTAGTGCCGGGCGGGCGGCCCGCCTGCGGAAAACGGTGCGGCGACGGCGGAATCAACCATTTGGTTGATCGCCGAGCCGTCCGCACGGTGTGGCGGGTCCAGCCGGGCGGCCGATGTCCGGGAGCCGGGCGAAAGGAAGGCTGGAAGCAATGCCTCCTTCCTCACGAAAAAGGACAACCATGTATCTCGCCATCCGCGATATCCGCTTCGCCAAGGGGCGGTTTGCCCTCATGGGGGCGGTCGTCGCCCTCATCACGCTCCTGCTCGTCATGCTCTCCGGGCTCACCGCCGGACTCGGCAACCAGTCGACGTCGGCCCTGGCCGCTCTCCCGGCCGACCAGCTGGTCTTCGGCGCCCCGGCCGGGAGCGCGCCCAAGGCCTCGTTCACCGAATCCGAAGTCACGCGCGCCCAACAGGCCGAGTGGGCGGCACGCGACGGCGTCGCCCGCGCCGACGCCGTGGGAATCAGCCAAGGCCGCTTCCAGGCGCTGGGCGCAGGAGGCGTACCGGCACGCACAGCCAGTGTCGCGGTCTTCGGCACAGAGCCGGGCACCGGCCTGGCGCCCGCCGAACTAACGGAGGGCAGTGTCGCCGTCGGAGCCGTCCTGGCGAAGGAACTGGACCTCAGCGTCGGCAGCCGCGCCTCGGTGGGCGGCACCGAGCTCGTCGTGACGGCCGTCGTTCCGGAGCAGTGGTATTCGCACACCGGGGTTGTCTGGACCACGTTGGCCGACTGGCAGAAGCTGGCCCACGTCCCCGACCGGGGCGCCGCAACGGTGCTCGCCGTGACGTTTGATCCAGGAAAATCCGCCGCCGGCGCCGGCGCGGATATTAACGCCGCCAACGCGGCGGCGGGAACCGTCAGCACCACCGTGGACGGATCCTTCCAGGCCCTCGGCTCGTACAAGAGCGAGAACGGCTCGCTCCTGCTCATGCAGGCGTTCCTGTACGGCATCTCTGCCCTCGTGATTGTCGCCTTCCTGACGGTCTGGACCGTCCAGCGCACCCGGGATATCGCCGTCCTGAAAGCGCTGGGCGGGTCCGCCCGCTACATCCTCCGGGATGCCATGGCCCAGGCGGCTCTGGTTCTGTTGGCCGGCGCGGMGGCGGGAGGCCTGGCCGGCGTGGCCGGCGGCGTCCTCGCGTCCCGGGCCGCCCCGTTCCTCCTCACGCCGTGGACAACGCTGCTGCCGATCGCCGGAATCGTGCTCCTGGGCCTGGCCGGGGCTGCCCTCGCCGTCCGCAGCGTTGCGCGGGTGGATCCGCTCATCGCCCTCGGCGGCAACTGACCTGCCCACGCCCCGACCCCTTATATTCCCAGAAAGGCATATCTAGTGCATTCCACCCTGAACAACCCTGTCCGGAACAATACCGCCCTGAACCTTGTCAACGTCACCCTGGAGTATCCGGACGGAGACGGCACCCTCAAGGCCCTGGACGACGTGAGCCTCAAGGTTCAGGCGGGGGAGTTTGTCTCCTTGATTGGCCCGTCGGGATCCGGCAAGTCGTCCCTGCTGGCCGTMGCCGCCACCCTGGTCCGGCCCTCCGCCGGCCTGGTGGTGATCGACGGACAGGATGCGGGCGGGCTCTCCGACGCCGGCCGGACGGCACTGCGCCGGGACAAGATCGGCATCATCTTCCAGCAACCCAATCTCCTGCCCTCCCTCACCGCGGTGGAACAACTGGTGATCACCCAGCGTCTCCGCGGCGGGGCCTCCCGCGCAGCGGCCGACCGCGCCGCGGGACTCCTGGAACGCGTCGGTCTCGGACAGGCCCTCGCGAAGCGGCCCCACCAGCTATCCGGCGGGCAACGCCAGCGCGTCAACATTGCCCGGGCGCTCATGGGAAGCCCTGCGGTCTTGCTCGTAGACGAGCCGACGGCGGCTCTTGACCACGACCGCAGCGAGGCGATTGTGCGGCTGCTACGGGAGGTTACGGACGAGTTCGGCGTGGCGACCGTCATGGTCACGCACGACACCGACTTCGTACCGTTCACGGATGCCGTGGCGAGCATGCGCGACGGACGGCTTTCGGCCCCGCGCCCGGCAGCGGCCGTGGAAAACACGGCGACGGGTGTGGAGGACGCCGCGGCCGTGGAGGTGCCGCACTTGGGATAGCGCCTCGTGTGGGCCGGGTTAACCGGGTTGGGGCTAGGGGACCCGGTGGCCGAGGTCCGGGACGCCTAGCCCGAACATGTCCTGTAGCGCATAGCTCGCCGCGTGGAAGCCGGGCATCCCGGTGACCCCGGGGCCCGGCGGGGTGGAAGACGAGCACAGATACACGCCGGGCAGCGGTGTCCGCCAGGGAACGCGGCTGAGCACGGGCCGCCGCAACATGCCGCGAAGGTMCATGCGGCCGGCACTGAAGTCCCCGCCGACGTAGTTCTCGTCGTACGCTGCCAGCCCGGCAGCGGTCGTCACCTTGAACTGAATAACCAAGTCGCGGAATCCGGGCGCGAAGCGCTCCAGCTGCGCTATCACCGCTTCGCTCATGTCCACCGCGGAGGCCGCCGGAACGTGGCAATAGGTCCAGAGGATGTGCCGGCCGGMCGGAGCGCGGCCGGCATCGAAGCGTGAGGGCTGGGAGACCAGCACGTACGGCCGGTCAGGGTGCCGGCCGGACGCAACCTGGTTCTCCGCGTCGGCAGTCTCCGCCCGGGTGCCGCCCACATGGATTGTCCCGGCATCGGCAAGGCCGCCAGCCGCCCACGGAACCGGCCCGGAGAGAATGAAGTCCACCTTGCAGGCCGCGTTCCCGAAGCGGARGGCCTCCAGGGCACGCCGGTAGCCCGCCGGGAACATGTCCCCGGCCAGGCCCAGCAGCGCGGGGGGCGCCACATCCAGCAGGGTGGCCCGGGCCGGGGGCAGCTCGGCGAGCGTACTGATCCGCGTCCCGGTCTCGATAACTCCGCCGTGGGCTTCGATGTCGGCGGTCAGCGCCCGGGCAATCGCGGCCGATCCGCCGCGCGGAACGGGCCAGCCGCCGGCGTGCCCCAGGGCACCCAGCATCAGGCCGGCGCCGGCGGCGGTGACCGAGGGCAGCGGTGCCACGGCATGCGCGGCGGCGCCGCTAAGCAGKGCCGGGGCCAGGTCCTCCCGGAACCTCGCATTCCACAGCCGCGAACCCTGTTCGAGCGTCCTGAACCCGAACGCGGCGGCTGCCGCGGGGTGCCGCGGAATCCGCAGCAGCTGGTTCAKGGTCAGATCGGTCACTCCCTCCACCCCGCGCACGAGCGGGGCCATGAGGCGGCGATAGGCGGCACCGTCGCGGCCGAGTTCAGTAGCCGTGCGCTCCAGGGAACGGTATGCCAGCGCCGCGCGGCCGCCGTCGAGCGGCGACCCGTAGGAGACGTCCGGTACCGCGAGGGACACCCGCCGGGACAGCTCGAACCGGCGGAAGAACGGCGAGACCAGGACCATGGGGTGCACGGCCGAACAGACGTCATGGAAGTGGCCCGGTTCCATCAGTTCGGCGGTGCGCAGTCMGCCGCCTGGGGTGGGCGCGGCCTCGAACACGCGGACCTTGAGCCCGGCCCGCGCCATGGTGACCGCCGCTGCCAGCCCGTTAGGACCGGCACCGACGACGGCGACGTCAGTCACCTGCTGCGGCCTTCTGCCACGGCAGCAGGGACGCCGCGGGTCGGCGAAGATCCAGGCGCAGCCAGTCCGGGGCGCCGTTGAAGGGGCCGCCGTGGGGATCATCCACACGAAGCCGCCGGATGACATCCGAGGACGGATCCCAGATGTCCCAGGCGACACGAACCATCAGGTAGCCGGTGGCAAGCATGTGGGCAACCACTGCCAGGACGTAGTACGGCATATCGATGTTGTGCTGGGTGGAGCCGCCGCTGGTGGCCTGCCCCAGGTACATCCAGACGGCACCCCAGTGCAGGGCTTCGATGGCCTGCCAGATCAGGAAGTCCCGCCAGCGGGGCCGTGCGAGGGCGATCAGCGGGATCAGCCACAAAACGAACTGGGGCGAGTAGACCTTATTCGTAAGGATGAAGGCCGCCACGATCAGGAATGCCAGTTGCGCAATCCGCGGCCGCCGGGGTGCCGTCAGGGCGAGTATCGCGATCAGGACGCAGGCCACGAGGAACAGGTCCAATGCGAGGGAGTTGATGGCTTCGGCCTGGAGCTGGTTCCAGCCCAGGCKGCCGGCCACCAGGTTGAAGGCGAACCAGGGGGAGCTGTAGCCGGCCGGCCGCTCCTGCGTGAATTGGTAGAAGTACTTCCAGCCGTCCGGATTCGCGGCGGCCACGGGAAGGTTGACCACCAGCCAGGCTGCGATCGCGGCACCGGCAGTGATCATGAGCGCCCGGATTCGCCCGGTCCGCAGTGCCAGCAGCAGGACGGCGCCGAGAATCAACACCGGGTAGAGCTTGGTGGCCGTGCCCAGGCCGATGAAGATTCCGGCGAGGATCAGCTTGTTGCGGGAAAAGAAATACATGCCAAGGGCCAGCAGGCAAACGGCCCACATGTCCCAGTTGATGACGCCCGCCAGGACTATGCCGGGGGCCAGTGCAACCATCGCCGCGTCCCACGACCGCCGCCGGTTCGTCCGAGCCGTGGCCAGGACCGTGATGATCCAGACGGCGGCGATCAGGGTGGCGTTGACGTCGAAGTACCCCAGGACCCTCGGGTTCCCCGTACCGGCGCCGGGCACCAGGAGCGCCGTGGCGCCTGCGATGAGTCCCATCAGCACGGGGTACTCAAAGAGGGCCCCCTGGGTGATGAACGGGAAAGCGCCGTCGCCAAGGCCCCGATTGCGRAACRGCTCCGGAAAATCCGAGTAGCACGTGGCGTAGAACTGTCCGGGGGTTTCCCAGCCGTTGGTGCGGCAGTAGTTCTTGAGGACAATGCCGGTCAGGGCGGCGATGACGGTGAGGATCACGAGCACMCGGTCCACCGTGAAGAATCCGGGCGACACGATCCCGGGCGCCGAGCGGTGGCCCAAGGGGCCGCCTACCAGTTCCGTGAAGTTTCGGAGAAAAGGGTCGCTGCGGCTCGGGATGACCAATCGGACCCGTTTGCGGTGTTCCGGCGCCTTTGTCTCCTGCATGACCTTGAGCTTACCGGGGGCCGTTGCCGCTCGCCGCGCTCCGGCCCGGCCGGCACGTCGGTTCACTGCCAGAGCCGCGCCGGAGGCGCCCGGGGCAGGGCTTAAATGAGGGAGCCCGTGCGTCGCCGCACGGGCTCCCCGGGATTCGGTTCCGATATCAGGCATCAGCCCCTCCTTCGCTGCAGACAGTCCTGCCGGTCCGTGACTTCATCCCGGCGATTTCATCCCTGTACGGGACCGCGGCGGAGGCGTCCGGTGTTCATCCGGGGGTCAGCGGAAGAGGCCGGCCTGATGGATGGCGAGGAAGACGTCGTCGCGCTTCTGGTCAAGGAGTTGCCCGTTGAAGCGTGTTGACTCCTTGCGGGTCGGCTTCCTGGTCAGAAACAGGGCCTTGTAGAGCTTGGTCATCATGGTGGTCACCTCCTCTCGAGGGCTTGATCGGTGCGACCGCGTGGCGGGTGCGGCGGTGCGGCGGACGGGGGCGGTGGTTGCTGTGGTCACGGGGAACCTTCTGTAGGGGAACCGCCGGCCGGGCCGCACGGAAATGGCCGGGCCAAACGGACGGGCKGCAGTTCTTGGGCACAACAAATGAAGCCATATGTGCATTGAATTCGAATAGCATCGTCCGGACACAACAATTAAGCGTGAAATTCCGGAGCTTTAATTTAAGTCGGAATTCCCCGGGTGCGGAGAGATATTCGATGGAGAATGGCCCTGGACGCGGTAGTGCCGCAACCCCAACAAGAAGCTGGGTTCCGAACTATGGGGGCGCTGCGCAACCGCGTGGTTCCGCCTTTTCAGGCTGAAGTMAAAAGGCTTCCCMTCAGGGAAGCCCGCTGCCGCCGTCCCCAGGCTGCGATACCTGGGAGGGATGGGCGGTTAGGAGACGGTCAGTCCAAAATTTGGGCGCKGTACAGCGAACGAGGCCGGGTTGGCGGTGGTGGAGTACATCCATCCGCTAGTCAAAGTAATCATCATTTTCCCAACCTCCTTTTCTGTCCTGCCGTGGCTCCGGCTGCCTGGCCGGGCGACGCGCGCCGTGACCCTGGCAAATCGCTCTGGGGTCATGAATAAAAATACACTACGAATGCGGCAGCTGCCTACCGAATTCATAAAGTTTTTTGAAGTTTATTTTTTTAGGTGAATTTAGAGGCCCCAGCGCACGATTGCCGGCGTCTTCTTGTCCCATCCCAACGTGCACACTTTGGCGGTCCCCAACACGAAATGCCGTCCCTCGTGGGGGTCCAGTCCAAGCCAGCGGGCGGTCAGGATGCGGGAGAAGTGTCCGTGCGCGACGATCAGGACGTTATCCAGGCCCGATTCCAGCACGCGGGCCACGATCTTGTCCGCGCGGGCGGCGACGTCGTCGAGAGCCTCTCCGTTGGGGACGCCGTGCGTCCAGATCAGGTAGTCGGGGTTGTCCTTGCGGATGAGGTCCGAGCTGATGCCCTCGTAGTCGCCGTAGTCCCATTCGACCGCCAGCGGCTCCAGCTGGGCGTCGGGGTAGCCGGCGAGTTCGGCGGTCCGGCGCGCCCGGCGCAGCGGCGAGGTAAGCACGAGGTCAAAGTCGACAGTCTCGAGCACCCTGCGCGCCTCCACGGCCTGCTGCTCGCCTTCCACCGTGAGGGGCATGTCGGTCAGCCCGGTGTACTGACCGCTCTTGGACCACTCGGTTTCCCMGTGCCGCAGGATCCACAGTTGGGGGCGGGGGCCGTTGGAAGGTGCAATCACTTAGGACTCCTCGGTGGTGGAAGGTTCGGCGCCGGCGGGCGCCGCCTCGGGCTGAGCCGTCCACCATTCCCGCAGGCGGGATTCGGCGACGGCGGGATCGAGCGGACCGTGCTCCATGCGTTCTTCCAGCAGGAATTTGTAGGCGCGTCCTACGACCGGGCCGGGCCTGAGCCCGAGCAGGGCCATGATCTGGCCGCCGTCCAGGTCAGGGCGGACGGCGTCGAGGGATTCCTGTTCCCGCAGCGCCGCAATCCTGTCCTCGAGGTCGTCATAGGCGAAGGACAGCCGGTCCGCCTTGCGCTGGTTCCGGGTGGTGACGTCGGAKCGGGTGAGTCGGTGCAGGCGGTCCAGCAGGGGCCCGGCGTCGGTGACATAGCGGCGGACGGCGGAATCGCTCCAGCCGGCCTCGCCGTAGCCGTAGAAGCGCATGTGCAGCTCGACGAGCCTGGCGACGGCCTTGATGGTGTCGTTGTCGAAGCGGAGCGCCTTCATGCGCTTGGCGGTCAGCTTGGCGCCCACCATGTCGTGGTGGCGGAAGCTCACGGCGCCCCCCGGTTCGAAACGGCGCGTGGCCGGCTTTCCGACGTCGTGCATGAGAGCGGCGAATCGCAGCACAAAATCCGGGCCGGGAACCGGGCCGTCTGTCCCGGTCTCCAAGGCTGCGGCCTGTTCCAGCACCTGGAGCGAGTGCTGGTAGACGTCCTTGTGGCGGTGGTGTTCGTCCGATTCAAGGCGCAGGGCCGCGACTTCGGGCAGCACGAGGTCGGCGAGTCCGGTGTCCACCAGCAGGTCCACACCGGCCCGCGGGTATGCCGCGCAAATGAGCTTGGTCAGTTCATCACGCACACGCTCGGCGGAGATGATGCTGATCCGCTCCGCCATCCGGGCCATTGCCTCGCGGACGTCGGGGTGCACCGAGACTCCGAGCTGGGCCGCGAACCTGGCGGCGCGCATCATGCGCAGGGGGTCGTCGGAGAAGGACGTTTCCGGCGGTCCCGGTGTGTTGAGGACGGAGGCGTGCAGGTCGCGGACGCCGCCGAACGGATCCACGAGCTCCAGCATGGGCAACCGCAGCGCCATGGCGTTGATCGTGAAGTCCCGCCGCAGCAGGTCATCCGTGAGTGACGTTCCGAAGGCCACCACGGGCTTGCGGGACTCAGGATCGTAGGCGTCGGCCCGGTAGGTGGTGATTTCGATCTGGAAATCGCCCTTGCGCATTCCGATGGTGCCGAACGCGCGCCCGATCTCCCAGTAGTTGTCTGCCCATTTCTTGATCAGGGCTACGGTCTGGTCCGGCGTGGCGTCGGTAGTGAAGTCCAGGTCGGGGGAGATCCGGCCGAGAAACAAGTCACGGACGGGCCCTCCCACGAGCGACAGCTCGTGGGAGGCGTCKACGAAGCGCTKCCCAAGCTCCAGAACCACCGGATCCACCTGGAAGGCAACGGTGTGGGAGTCAGTCTTGTGATGTGCGTGCGCCATAGTTACTTAAGCTTGTCAGAAATCCGCGCCAGCACCACACCGGAGCCTTCCAGGATCCGCCTGGTTCGTCACGATTGCGGACGAAGCACCGCAAGCCCAGTTTTCCGGCAGTCCATTTTCCGGCCATGTTTAGGTMATCAACAGCGGGCAAGAGTCGTTAGAGTGGACATCATGGCCCATCCCGTACCGAGCGCTCCCGGCAGGAGGACAAACGCACCGTTGCCGTCGGCAATAGGTGCCCATGTCGCGCCCGTCCAGCACTCGGGCCAGGCTTCCCTTCCCACAGTGGAGGAAATTTCCGCCGGCGGCGTCGTGGTGGACATGTCCGACGCCGAACTCCGGGTCGCGATTATCGCCCGCCTTAACCGCGGCGGCCGGCTCGAATGGTGCCTGCCGAAGGGGCACCCGGAAGGCAAGGAAAGCAACGAGGAAGCTGCCGTCCGCGAGATCGCCGAGGAAACCGGGATCGAAGGGAAAATTCTGGCGCCGCTGGGAAGCATCGACTACTGGTTCACCGTGAGCGGGCACCGTGTCCACAAGACCGTGCACCATTACCTCCTCCGTGCCACGGGCGGGGAACTGACCATCGAAAACGATCCGGACAAGGAAGCGGTGGACGTCGCCTGGGTTCCCATCCAGGAACTGGCGCGCAAGCTGTCCTTCCCTAATGAGCGCCGCATCGCGGATCTGGCCAAGGAAGTCATCCCGGCAGACGGCTGAGGTCCCCGAGCGGCCGGTCACGGCCCCGGATAGCGACTAATGCCCCGCGCGGGTGAGACGATGAAGACGATGTCATCAGCCAAACCCGCCCCCGTTCCCTCCGGCCCCGCCGATTCCAAAGCTGTCCAGTCCGGAGAAGCCCGTTCCAGCGCCATCATGGCCGCGGGAACGCTCGTTTCGCGTTTTCTGGGCTTCGCCAAGACGTGGATGCTGGCGGCTGCCCTGGGTCTGGGTTCCACCGTCAATGACACCTTCATCAACGCCAACAATCTCCCTAACCTGATCTTCCTGCTGGTGGCGGGCGGGGTCTTCAACGCTGTTCTGGTGCCGCAGATCATCAAGGCCAGCAAGGCGCCGGATAAGGGAGCGGACTATATCAGCCGGCTCCTGACCCTGGCGGTGCTGGTGCTGCTGGTCCTCACGCTGGCGATCACGCTGCTGGCGCCGTCGGTCATTCAACTGACCACCCAGGGCTACTCGCCGCAGCAGAAGGCTCTCGCGGTGTCGTTCGCATTCTGGTGCCTCCCGCAGATCTTCTTTTACGGCCTGTACGCCCTGCTGACCCAGGTCCTCAACGCGCACGGCGCCTTCGGGCCCGCGATGTGGGCGCCGATCGTCAACAACATCGTGGCGATMGCCGGGCTGGGCATGTTCATCGGCATCATGGGGGCGAACGCCGTTAACCCTCACACGGTCGACAACTGGGGGTCCTCCCAGACCTTGCTGGTTGCCGGGTTCTCCACCATCGGCRTCGTCGCGCAGACCGCCATCCTGCTCATTCCCGTGTTCCGGCTGCGCCTGGGCCTGCGGCMGCGCTTTGGCTGGCGCGRGGTCGGGCTGGGCCATGCCGCGAAGCTGAGCGTCTGGACCCTGGCGACGGCCGCCGTCGGGCAGCTGGCGTTCCTTTACGTCATGCGCATCGCCACGATTCCGGGAGGGGA
>NZ_JBFTHK010000087.1:0-18280 GCF_056394205.1 Arthrobacter sp. 10T413_2
TCTGAGGCCAGAATCGTCGTCGACTGGCTCGGCGGATCGACCTTCAGCTCTGCCGGAAGGGTGTCAAAGAACTGGATCGAACCGCTCGCCGCGCTGCCCGAAACGGCCGCCGCGGGGACCAGGAGCCCCGCCACCAGAACGCCACAAATGGCGCTCACGCCCAGGAAAAGAAGGATCTTTCCGAGGGTGGTGGCCGTGTCGAATAAAGGGTTCTTACCAGTCGCCATGTTTTCCACTTTACCGGCAACGACTAGGCTTTATGTCATGACCAAATGGGAGTACGCMACGATTCCGCTCATCATCCATGCCACAAAGCAGATCCTGGACCAGTGGGGCGAGGACGGCTGGGAGCTCGTCCAAGTTGTTCCAGGCCCTGATGGAAACGGCCTGGTTGCCTACCTGAAGCGGGAGAAGCAGTAGCCATGAGCACCCCCTCTGAAGCCACCCCGGCCACGCCGGCAAACCCGGCAAACCCGGCAAACGTCGCCGAAGGCACCGCTGCCTCGACGGCCGGCGCAGCAGGCCAGACCGGCGGCGCGGGCGCGTCGTCCGCCGTMGAACAGCGACTGGCGGAGCTGGGCCTGACCCTGCCCGACGTCGCGGCCCCCGTGGCGGCGTACGTTCCGGCCGTCATTTCCGGCAATCATGTCTACACCTCCGGGCAGCTGCCGTTCATCAACGGCAAGCTCGAAGCCACCGGCAAGGTGTCCACCGGCTCGGAAGGCGCCTCCGACGAGTCCACGGTGTCCCCGGAGGCCGCGAAGGCATACGCCGCAGTCTGCGCCGTCAACGCYCTTGCGGCGGTCAAGAGTGTGATCGGGGACCTCGACCGCATTACGCGGATCGTCAAGGTGGTCGGATTTGTTTCCTCCGATCCTTCGTTCACCGGCCAGCCCGGTGTCATCAACGGCGCCTCGGAGCTGCTGGGCCAGGTCCTCGGCGACGCCGGCCAGCACGCCCGTTCCGCCGTCGGGGTATCCGTCCTGCCGCTCGACTCTCCTGTTGAAGTCGAACTGATCGCCGAATTCGCTTAGAAGGCCGGTTAGTTCTTTGCCTCAGTTAGCACGTCGCCTGTTCGTTCTGCCCCCCGATCTTGAAGGAGCGGCACGCAGCTGGCTTGAACACGGTGAACGCACGCCCCGCGCCCCGCGCTTCGCCTCCTCGGTGATCCTCCTGCGGGACTCGCCCACGGGTCTGGAGACCTGGCTCGGGTACCGGACGGGGTCCTCCCCGCTCGGTGTCCTGGCCTTCCCCGGCGGATCGCTCGAAACGTCCGACGACGACGCCGTCGGCTGGCTTGGTCCCTCGCCCCAGCACTGGGCCGAGCAGATGGGGACCTCCGACGTCGGCCTGGCGCGCCGCCATGTGGTTGGCGCCATCCGTGAGCTGTTCGAGGAGACCGGCATCCTGCTGGCCGGCCCGGACCTGTCCACCACGGTGGAGTCGACCTCCAGCGCGGAATGGATGCGCGCCCGCGAAGCCGTGGCGGACCAGGAGAAATCCTTCACCGACGTGCTGGCCAAGCGCGGGCTCTCCCTGCGGACCGATCTACTCAAGCCMCTGGTCAACTGGCTCAGCCCCGACTTCGCGCACCGCCGGTTCAACACCCGCTACTTCGCTGCCACCCTGCCCGTGAACCAGCAGCCCTCCCTGCTCGCCAGCAAGGGCGTCTGGGGCCGCTGGGTCTGCGTCCGCAAGGTTGTCAGCGAACGGGACACCACGGTGCTCGGCGACGAGGTGGGGCAGGAGAACACCGTGGGCCGCACCCTGGGTGAACTCCTGGTTCCCGGCTCGGAGATCATGCTCGAGAAGATGGCCAAGGCCAACGGCTGCATCGCCTACCTCAGCTACAAGCGCAAGGCCCACGTCTACCAGCCGAAGCTCGTCGAGGAAGAAGGCCGGCTCATGCTCGAAGTCGAGGCCGCCAAGACGGTTGCCGGCGAACCCCAGCGGGAGCGCTGAGCCCACACCGCACGGTCCCGCGCGGCCCGTGTTTGTGACTTCCTGAGGGTTGTGGCTGCTTGACCTAGCTGGCCCGTCGGGGGACATGCTCGCCGTTGGCGACGGCCGTTGGACATGGTGGCAGTATGTCCATTCCTTGCTTCCGAGGCTGGGCACGTCCCGGCCATGGGTATGTGAAGAATGGGCATGTCCCCCKGAGAAGTGGGCCTCCAACGACCGAAGGCCGGTCCCGTTCATTGTCCGGGGMCGGCCTTCGTGGTTGCTGCTCAGGTTTCCTAGCGGGAACGCTGGCGCAGTCGCTGCATGTCGAGGATGACGACCGCGCGGGCTTCCAGGCGAAGCCAGCCGCGCTGCACGAATTCAGCGAGGGCCTTGTTGACGGTCTCGCGGGAGGCACCGACCAGCTGGGCAAGCTCTTCCTGCGTCAGTTCGTGGGCGACCAGGACGCCGTCGGTGGCGGGGCGGCCGAAGCGGTCGGCCAGATCCAGCAACGCCTTGGCCACGCGGCCCGGAACATCGGAGAAGACGAGGTCGGACAGGGAATCGTTGGTACGGCGCAGGCGGCGTGCCAAGGCCTGCAGCAGCTGGGCCGAAACCTCGGGACGGGTGCGCAGCAGCGCATTGAGGCTTTCGTTCTTGAGACCGGCCAGACGGGTCTCGGAAACTGCCGTAGCCGTCGCCGTTCGCGGGCTGGGGTCAAAGAGCGCCATTTCGCCGAAGAGTTCGCCCGGGCCGAGGATGGCAAGCAGCGATTCGCGGCCGTCCGGCGACGTGCGGCCGAGCTTCACTTTGCCGGAGACGATGAAGTAAAGCTGGTCACCCTGATCGCCTTCCCGGAATACCGAGGCACCGCGTGAAAGGTCCACCTCGGTGAGTTCGTCCGTCAGCAGACGGAACGCCTCGTCGTCGAGCGTGGCGAAAAGGGGTGCGCGGCGCAATACCTCGATATCCATGAAATCTCCTGACTAGCTGTGTCGGCTGGGGCGCTTCAGCCATTCTTTCAGAATTTTGGCGCGTCTGTGACGTAGTTGGCACTGAAACGCCCGAAGGGCTTGAAAGCGCGGGTCCCGGAAGTCCCCGCCGATCGCGGAAGACCCGGCAGGCTGGCGGCCGATCGGCAAACGTTCAGCTTACACCGCTAGAATCGTGGCTGAACTGTCTGTGAGGAGCCCCGGTGTTTGGCTTGACCATTTTGGACTTGGTGTTGGTTGTGGCGMTTTTGTCCTACCTGATCCACGGCCTTCGCAACGGCTTCCTTGTGACGCTCGGAGGCATCGCGGGATTCGCTGCGGGCGCGGTCGCCGCATTCTTGTCCGTCCCCATCGTTAGCGGGCTCGTGGAAGACAGCGGCTGGCGTCTGACCGCCATCGTGGCCACGGCCATCCTGCTGATGATCGTGGGGAACGGGCTAGGCACCATGATCGGCCGGCGAATCCGCAGCGTCATGCCGTTCAGCCCCCTGCGTGCGGCGGACCGTCTCGTGGGCGGAGGCGTGAACGTCGTCGTGTCCGCCCTGGTGATGTCGATGCTGGCCTTCAGCATMGGGGCCCTGGGTGTGCCCTTCGTGTCCCAGCAGATCGCCGAATCCAAAGTCATCGGCTTCATCGACGGCGTGACGCCCACCCCGGTCAAGGCGTCAATGGCCCAGTTGCGCTCCGCCGTGATCGGCGAGGGCATCCCCACCCTGCTGGACGGCATCGGCCAGGGCCAGCCGGTCGCCGTCCMGGACACGAGCACGGATACGCCTGCACTGAACAAAGCGGCCGCTTCGGTCCTCAAGATCGCCGGAACCGCTTACCAGTGCGGCCAGAACCAGACCGGCACCGGCTTTGTCGTCGCCCCCGGACGCGTGGTGACCAACGCCCACGTGGTCGCGGGCGTCGATCAGCCGGTGGTGGAAACGCCCGGCGGCGGCGCCCTGCCCGGGCGCGTTGTGTACTTTGACACCCAGCATGACCTCGCGGTCGTGGCGGTGGACGGCCTGCAGTCGGCCCCCCTTCCCCTGACCTCTGACCTGCCGTCCGGCAGCGCCGCGGCCTTCGCCGGCTATCCACATGGCGGTCCCTTCCAGTCCAAGCCGGCCACGGTCCAGGACATCACCACCGTGMTGGTCCCCGACATCTACGGCAACAATGCGGCGCCCGAGAACGTGTACCGGCTCGCTGCCGACGTGCAGCCGGGCAACTCCGGCGGCCCGCTCCTGACCACGGACGGGCAGGTGGCGGGGGTGGTCTTTGCCAAGGCCACCGCCGATTCCTCGCTCGGATTCGCTATCACCATGACCGACCTCGGCCCCGTCGCGGCCCAGGCACCGGGTCTGGGCGGCGCCGTCTCGTCCGGACATTGCGTCAAGAAATAGCCGGGCATTTACGCCACKAGCTGTTCCTTGCGGTTGCCGGCCACCAGCACTCKCGGGGCGCTCCCGGGCGATCACGATCGCCCGGGAGTAACCGTTTGACGTGGAACTCCTGCTCCGGCCGGATGAGGGCTTCCAGCCAAGGGACGTCGACAGGGCTGCGCACATCCACCGGATTGAGGTCGATGCAGGCCCGCCGCACCACGCGGGGAAGTTCCGCGGCGCGGGCAGCGGCACCGG
The DNA here is from genome assembly GCF_056394205.1 of Arthrobacter sp. 10T413_2. Taxonomy (NCBI): domain Bacteria; kingdom Bacillati; phylum Actinomycetota; class Actinomycetes; order Micrococcales; family Micrococcaceae; genus Arthrobacter; species Arthrobacter sp. 10T413_2. The sequence continues at coordinate 4,559 of NZ_JBFTHK010000087.1, forward strand.
GCCCGAGGTAACGCAGCGCAGGACCGGGAGGGTGCCCGGACACGGACCCTGCCCCGGATCCGGCTGCGGCCCCCGCAGGGGACATGCTCAGTCCTTGGCCGCGTGCAGTCCGGCGAGGTATTCCACCGCGAACCGGTAGCCCAGGATCCCGGCGCCGGCAATCACGGCCTTGCTGATGTCCGATAGGTAGGAATGGTGCCGGAACTGTTCGCGGGCGTGAACATTCGTGATGTGCACCTCGACCGTGGGCAGCGCCACGGCGGAAATTGCGTCCCGGATGGCGACGGACGTGTGCGTGTAGGCGCCGGCGTTGAGCACGATTCCCACCGCCTTCCCGCGTGCGGCGTGGATGGCGTCCACGAGGGCACCCTCATGGTTGGACTGGAAGCATTCGACGTTCAGCCCGTGCGCCGCACCGGCATCTTTTGCAAGCTGTTCGACGTCGGCCAGGGTCGCCGTCCCGTACTTCTCGGGCTCGCGGGTGCCGAGCAGGTTCAAATTGGGTCCGTTGAGAACCAGGATGGTGCCGCGGCCGGCAGCGCTGGCGKGGGAGGCTTCAGTCATGTCAGCAAATCTATCGCGCGCCGGCCCGTGCGCGCTGTTCGTTACTGCCCGCTTTGCCGATCGCCGCAGCATCGACCAAGAACATTATCGACAAAGAACATTAACGACGACGGCACATTAACGACGACGGCGGCGCCTTCCACCGGTGGGAGGCGCCGCCGTCGTCCATGCGCCGGTGTCGAAACACTCCGGCGCCCCGGCTTTTCTGCCGGCTACTTCTTCAGCGAATGCGCGATCTGGGCCATGACGGTGTTGTCGGCGAGGGTGGTGGCGTCCCCAACCTCKCGGCCTTCCGCGACATCCTTGAGGAGCCGGCGCATGATCTTGCCGGATMGGGTCTTGGGCAGTTCCGGCACTACGAGGATGGTCTTGGGCTTGGCGATCGGCCCGATCTCCTTGCCGACGTGGTTGCGGAGTTCCTGGACGATCGCGTCACCGGAGTCMACGGCGTCGCCGCGCAGGATCACGAAGGCCACGACGGCCTGGCCGGTCGTTTCGTCCGCGGCGCCCACGACGGCGGCTTCGGCCACGGCCGGGTGGGACACGAGGGCGGATTCGATCTCCGCGGTGGACAGGCGGTGGCCGGAGACGTTCATGACGTCATCGACGCGGCCCAGGAGCCAGATGTCGCCGTCCTCGTCCCTCTTGGCACCGTCGCCGGCGAAGTACATGGTCTCGAAACGGGACCAGTACGTTTCCTTGAACCGTTCCGGGTCGCCCCAGATGCCGCGGAGCATGGCCGGCCAGGGCTCGCGGATGACGAGATAGCCACCGGAGCCGTTGGGCACGGATTCGCCGAGTTCGTCCACGACGTCCACCGCGATGCCGGGCAGCGGGACCTGGGCCGAGCCGGGCTTGGTGGCCGTGACGCCGGGCAGCGGGGCGATCATCTGCGCCCCGGTCTCGGTCTGCCACCAGGTGTCCACGATCGGCGCGGGGATCGCCTTCTTGCCGCTGTCGGCACCGATGACCTCGCGGTACCACATCCAGGCCTCCGGGTTGATGGGTTCGCCCACCGAGCCCAGGACCCGGATCGAGGAGAGGTCGGACTTGGCCGGGATCTCCTTGCCCCACTTCATGAAGGTGCGGATGGCGGTGGGGGCGGTGTAGAGGATGGAGACCTTGTATTTCTCCACGATCTCCCACCAACGGCCCTGGTGCGGGGAGTCYGGGGTGCCTTCGTACATGACCTGGGTGGCGCCGTTGATGAGCGGCGCGTAGGCGACGTAGGAGTGCCCGGTGATCCAGCCGACGTCGGCGGTGCACCAGTAGACATCGGTTTCCGGGTGCAGGTCGAAGACGGCCTTGTGCGTGTACGCGCCCTGGGTGAGGTAGCCGCCGGTGGTGTGCAGGATGCCCTTGGGCTTGCCCGTGGTGCCGGAGGTGTAGAGGATGAAGAGCGGGTGTTCGGAGTCGTGCCCGACGGCGGTGTGCTCGGCGGACGCGGCGCCGACGGTGTCGGCCCACCAGTGGTCCCGGCCCTCGTGCCAGTCGACGTCCTGGCCGTTGCGCTTGACCACCACGACGTTCTGGACGGTGTGACCGTCGTGGGCCAGGGCCTCATCGACCGCCGGCTTCAGGGCGCTGGGCTTKCCGCGGCGGTAGGTGCCGTCGGCCGTGACCACAAGCTTGGCCTCGGCGTCGTCGATCCGGGACCGGAGGGCCTCGGCGGAGAAGCCGCCGAAGACCACGGAGTGGATCGCGCCGATCCGGGCGCAGGCCAGCAGGGTGATGACGGCCTCGGGAATCATGGGCAGGTAGACGGCCACACGGTCGCCCTTGGCCACGCCCAGAGATTCGAAGGCGTTCGCGGCCTTCTTCACTTCCTCGGTCAGTTGCGCGTAGGTGTAGGTGCGGGTGTCGCCGGGCTCGCCCTCGAAGTAGATGGCCACCCGGTCCCCGTTGCCGGCCTCGACGTGCCGGTCCAGGGCGTTATAGGCCGCATTGACCTCGCCGCCGACGAACCACTTCGCGAACGGTGGGTTGGACCAGTCCAGCGTCTGTGTGAAGTCCTTGGACCAGCTMAGCAGCTCGCGGGCCTGCTTCGCCCAGAAGGCGGGACGGTCGGCGTCGGCCTCGGCGTAGTCAGCGGCGGTGACCACGGCATTCGCCGCGAACTCGGCCGACGGCGCGAAACGGCGGTTCTCCTGGGACAGATTTTCGAAGGCATCGCCCTGGGGCGCCTGCGTGGCAGTGGTGCCGGGTGTCTGCTGGGACATGGTGAACCTCATCATTCATCGATCCGTGCTGAGCGGACGTTCGTGCCGCCTCCGCGCCGGGCCGCATGCGCGACGTCGGGCGGCGGCAGATCACGGCAGTGCCGCAAGAGCTGTTCTGCAATAAACACTAATACGCGGGTCCGACCAAACGTGCGCCCCGTCACAAAGAGCGCCGTGAGCGGTGTTTGTTAAGCGCCGAGTGGTCCCTTCGGCGATCGGACGTGCCCGTTCCCGCTTCCCCGGCGCAGGCGCCGGGGAAGCGAAAATACAGAGAATTCTGCTGTGTCCGCCCTCGGCTTGTCAGCTAGTGATCGGCCATGCACTTGGCTAGGCTGAGATGAAGTTGTGACATCCGATGGAGGCGGCGGGACCCGTTAGCGGTCCTGTCCTTGCCTGCCGTTAGACGGCGCTGTMCAGGGCGCCGCCATGCTAAGGAGATACGGAATGAACGAGCAAGACAACGGGCAACTCCGGGCGCCCGCCCAGAACCAGAGCGGCGCGGCGCAGCCGGTGCCAGCCGGGTTCGGGGACGCGCCGCGCTTCACGGTGGACAAGAAGACCGCGAAGAAGAACGAAGCCGTTCTGGGTCCCTTCACCATCCGGGATCTGACCGTGTTCGGCTCCACGCTGCTTCTCTTCATCGCCTCCCTCATTCCGATGTTTGCCTTGTCCTACAACCTCTGGAACCTGGGCAGCCTGTTCTTTCTGGGCCTGGGCATCGTGCTGCCGCTCATCGTCACCGTCTTGTTCGTGGCGCGCCGACTCAGCCCGGGGACGAAAATCCGGGTCGGATCGCTGTCGATTGATCAGTTCGCGTCCGTCGTGGCGTCCTTTACGCTCGCTTTCTTTTTTCTCGCCGCGGCCGGGGCCTTCGTGCCGAGCATGCTGATAGCCCTCCTGGGCGCCGCGGGTCTCTTCGCGGCCACGGTCCTGGCCCGCTGGATCCCGTTCTTTGCCGGCGACTTCCTGGGCCGCGAGGAAGCGCCTGCCCACGTGGTGGCCCGTGAGGCAGTTGCGCCGGTGCAAAAGCCCCGTGCGCCCAAGACCCCGAAGGCACCAAAACCGGCCAAGGCCGCCCCAGGAACCGGCGCATCCAAGGCGGCCGCCTCCGKGGCGGGCGCAGGCTGGGACAATCGCCCTGCCACCGCCGGCCAGACCGCCGTGCCGGCAGCACCTTCACCGGTTGTACCGTCGCCCGGGGTAGCTTCGGCGGGGGCAGCGTCCATTGCCGCGACAAGCGCTGCGGCTTCGAGCGCGCCGGCAACCCAGATTTCCGGCGTTGTACCGCCCGCTGGCGCGGGTGGCACGGCTGACGCTGCGCCGTCCGCGGCTTCCGCCCCGTCAGCGTCGGCTCCGTCAACGCCGTCGACGCCGGCTCCGTCCCCGGGGCCGGCTCCCTCCGCTGAGCCGGCGTCCGCCGCGGAACAAACCCAGGCCGCCGGCGCCGTGGCCGGTGCTGCTGCATCGACTCCCTCCGTTGCCCCGGCCGCTTCCGCCGGCGCCGCCGCGGAACAGACCCAGGCCGCCAGCGTTCCGGCCGCCTCCGGCGGCAGCGCCCCCACCACGGTCCACCCCCAGGTCCGGCCGCAGGAACAGGTCCGGCCGCAGGAACCCATCGGAGCCACCGTCGATCCCGCCAGCCGGGCCGCCGAGGACGACGTCCACCCCGTGCACGAGGCCTTCTGGTTCGCCGTCGCACAGCCCCGCACCGCCCTCGACGAGCGCACCGGGGCCCCGGCGTTCGTCATCGAGCCCGGCGGCTGGGTCCTGGCCCTTGAAGACCGCGGCAACGAATTCCTGGTCCAGCACACGKACGGGCGCCTCGGCGTGCTGCGGGACCTCAGCAACATCGAACGCGGTTAGCCGTCCGTGACCACGGAATCCGGCACCAAGAAATCCGGCGGCAAGGCCCCCCGCAGCACCAAGCCCGGTGCGCCGCGGGCGTCGGAGTCCCTTCTGGCGCTCAAGCGCCGGGCCCGCCGGATCAACCGGGCCCTCGCGGAACAGTACCCCTATGCCCACGCGGAACTGGATTTTCGCAGCCCGTTTGAGCTCGTGGTGGCTACGGTGCTGTCCGCCCAGACCACGGATGTGCTGGTCAACCAGATCACGCCCCTATTGTTCGCGCGCTACCCTGACGCGCGCCGGATGGCGGAGGCGGAACCGGCCGAGCTCGAGGCCATCATCAAGCCCACCGGCTTCTTTCGCGCCAAGGCCAGGAACCTCCTGGCGCTGTGCAACCGGCTCGTGGATGAGTACGACGGCGAGGTGCCCGGCCGGCTGGAGGACCTGGTGACGCTGCCCGGCGTCGGGCGGAAAACCGCAAACGTGGTGCTGGGCAACGCCTTCGGCATTCCGGGCATCACCGTGGACACCCACTTCGGCCGCCTGGCCCGGCGCTTTGGCTGGACGGACTCGGATGATCCGGTCCGGATCGAGTCCGATGTCGCCGAACTGTTCGAGCCCAGGGACTGGACCATGCTCTCGCACCGCGTCGTCTTTCACGGCCGCCGCGTCTGTCACGCCCGCAAGCCGGCGTGCGGCGCCTGCGCGGTAGCGAACTGGTGCCCCAGCTACGGCGCCGGCGAGACCGACCCGGAGAAGGCCAGGAAGCTGTTGAAGTACGAGCTCGCCCCGGGGCAGGAGGCACTGCTGGCCCGGTTACTGGCCGAGACGCACCGCGCCGCCGAAATCCGGATGGAATCGCAGARGAAGCAGCCGTGACCGCGCGCCAGGACCTCGTCGACCTCGTTGCCGCCGTCGTGGCGGGTACGGCGCCCGCGCCGGATCCGCGCTGGCGGGAACTCGCCGTCGAGCCCGGCGAACGGGTCCGCAAGGCCGCCGTGCTGATGCTCTTCGGCGCGCTGGACAACGTCCCGGCGGTGTCCGAGAAGCTGCTGGCTCCGGCCGATCTGGACGTTCTGCTGCTGCAGCKGGCGCAGACCCTGGATGACCATCCCGGACAAGTGGCCTTTCCGGGCGGGGGCATCGACCCGGGCGAGTCGGTGGTCGCCGCGGCCCTTCGAGAGGCGGAAGAGGAGACGGGTCTGAACCCAGCGGGTGTGGACGTCCTCGGGGTGATGCCCGAGCTGGCCCTGCCGCGGGGGAATTTCCTCGTCACCCCGATCCTGGCCTGGTGGGCCGCCCAGTCGCCCGTCCGGGTGGTGGATTTCGGCGAATCCGCGCAGGTGTTCCGGGTTCCGGTCCGGGATCTGCTGGATCCGGACAACCGGGTGATGGCCACGGTCAGCCGGGCCGGCCAGACGTTCCAGAGCCCGGCGTTCACCGTCAACGGCGTCGTCGTGTGGGGGTTTACCGGGATGATTCTCAACCAGCTGTTCGAACAGCTGGGCTGGGCGGTTCCCTGGGACCGTGCGCGGCTCTACGGGATCGATGTGTGAGCCCCGCCCGGCGATGCGTGCGGCCGGGTCCACGCCGGCCTGCCGGCTGATCCGCTAGCTGGCCCCCACGCCGCTGCCCACCAGGGCAGCGGGTGCCACCGCTGCCGGCCGGCTGGCGGCTCGCCGGTGAGTGCCGGAACGATCCACAATCAGACCGGTCGCGGCGTTCTCACGCACAGCGGTGATGCCCGCCGCCGCGCTCTTGATGGAGCTGAACAGCGGCGAAACGGCGACGACCGTTCCATCCGGTGCCGTCAGCCGAAAAAAATATGCCTTGTCTCCAGCTTGTGCGATCTCAAACATGCCAGCCAAATCTGTGCCTCCCCAATTCCTTGCGTCATTGCAATAGCCGGCGGAAAGAACGGGAATCCGCCGGACTTTTCGAGCCTAGCCGGGTGATGGAGCCCACACAACGCTACCGACGGGTACGTTACGGATGGTGTCCGAGGTCTTTCATTTGGCGTTGTCGTACGAGTCCACCACCGCCACGCTGACCGGAAATTCCACCGGAATCGGGCCGAACAAGAGCTCTTTGGCGGCAGCCGCTGAGTCCTCGATCGCCCGGATGCAGTCCTCGACGGCGCCGTCGGGGCAGTGCACCATCACTTCATCGTGCAGGAAGAAGACCAGTTCACCCGCGGCGGTGCCGTCCCACCGCAGGTCGCGCAGCCGCCGTCGCAGTTCCGCCAGCCAGCAGGCCGCCCAGTCGGCGGCCGAGCCCTGCACCACGAAGTTCCGGGTGAAACGTCCGCGCGAGCGGGCGATCGAGTCCGCCCGGCGCTGTTCTTCCGCGGTAGTCGAGTGCTGGCTGCGCAGCCAGCGATCCGACGGCGGAGGGCTGCTCCGGCCCAGGCGGGAGGTGACGGTCCTYCCGGCTTCGCCGTCGCGGGCAGCTTGCTCGACGAAGCCCACGGCGCGGGGATAGGTGCGGGCAAGCTGGGGCATCAGGCGCCCGGACTCGCCCGTGGTGGCGCCGTAGATGGCCCCGAGGAGGGCTACCTTGGCTTTTGCCCGGTCGCCGCCGAAGCCTTGTGCCGCGATGCCGGCGTAGAGGTCCTTGTCCCGGGCGGCCTCGGCCATTTTGGAATCCTGCGCGAGCGCGACGAGGACCCGCGGTTCCAGCTGCGAGGCGTCGGCAACGATCAGTTTGTGGCCGGGATCGGCGTGGACGGCGCCGCGAATCTGGCGCGGAATTTGCAGCGCCCCTCMGCCGCGCGACGCCCACCGCCCCGACACCACACCGCCCACCACGTACTCGGGCTGGAACCTGCCGTTCTTGACCCACGCGTCAAGCCATGCCCAGCCGTTGGCCGCGTGGAGACGGGCCAGCTTCTTGTAGGCCAGCAGCGGCTCGATCGCGGGGTGGCTCGATTCCTTCAGCTCCCATTGGCGCGTGGTCTTCACCTCGATGCCGTTCCGGTGCAGGGCGCGCATGAGCTCCTGCGGTGAGTCCGGGTTCAGCGCAGGTGAGCGCAGCAGCTGCCTGAGTTCGGCGGTGAGCGCTTCGAGTTTGGCAGGGCGCTGGCCCGGAGCCGGGCGGGGTCCGAGGTAGTCCGTGAGGATCTGCTCGTGCAGTTCCTCACGCCAGGGCACGCCGGTGTGTTGCATTTCGGCGGCGATCATGGCGCCCGCGGATTCGGCTGCGAGCAGCAGCTGGAGCCGTTGGCGCCGGTTGGCGTCGGGGGCGTCGGCCGAACMGCCGGTCATGCCGGGGGCCGYTGCCGGGACAGCGCCCGCTTGGCGGAGCGCGTCCTGCTGGGCGGCATACTCGACGCGGAGTTCCTCAAACGACTGGCCGGGGCGCTGGCCCCTGGCCGGGGCATCGAAGAGTGCGCCCTGCTCCGGCGGCGGGGGAGGGGGCTGCAGGGCCCGCGGCGGCTGGTGCAGCTCATCGTCCTGCGTGAGTTTCTCCGCCGCCCGGGCATAGGCGGTGTGGGCGGTGAACTCCGAGTGGGACAGAATCGAACCGCACAAAGTCAGGTCGTAGCAGCGCTCGAGCTCCACGCCGGCCCGCAGCAGCGACGGGTACCAGTCCTGCGTGCGGTGCCAGATCCAGCGCGGGCGCCGTTTTTCAAGCCCGCGGACGACGCCGGCGAGGTCACCGGCGCTGACTACMCGTGGCTGTGGATTGGACGGTGCGGGGAGGCCGTCGGCCGTGAGTTCCTGGAGCGCCGCGCCGTCGGCGTGGGCGGCAAGCAGGAGGTACATAGGGTCAATTCTGCCCTGCTCCGGAGCGTGCTCGGTGCGCACTGCCTGGCGGKGACTGCAGAGGCCGTGCCCGGTTTGTCCACATAGCCGACGACGGCGGTTAMGCTGCGCTTCCCGGACAGGCACAGTGGCAGCATGAACAGGCACCAGCCACGCGGCCCGGACTCGCCGCCCCCGCAGGACGGAGGGCCGTGGATTCCCGGGGAATCCGCGGAGACTCTGCTCGTCACCGGCGCCGATGTTCTGCGCGGGGAGGTGGAGCGCATCGTCGCCGCTGCCGGGGGCCACCTGCGGACAGTCCGGGACGTGGCAGATGCCGCGCCCTTCTGGGACGCCGCGGGCGCCGTACTGGTTGGCAGCGACATCCCGGAGTTGCCACTTCGAAGGAGGGCGCCGGCGGTGCTCGTCGGAGTCAAGGATGACGGCGACGGACTGTGGCAACTGGCCGCCGCCATCGGGGCCGAACGCGTCGCCGTGCTGCCGGATGCCGCCGCCTGGCTGGCGGAATACCTGAGCCGGTCCCGCGCGCCGGAAGCCGGCGGACTCGTTGTAGGCGTGACAGGCGGCTGCGGCGGTGCAGGGGCCACGACCGCCGCCATCTGGGTCGCGCAGGCGGCTGCCGGGCTCGGGGCGCGAGTGATGCTGATCGACGGCGACCCTTGGGGSGGCGGCCTGGAACTGGCGTTGGCCGCCGAGGACGCTCCCGGGCTCCGCTGGCCGGACCTGGCCGGGGCGAGCGGCAGTATCGATCCCGCCCAGCTCGACGATGCGCTCCCGAGGGCCGGGGGATTCTCCTTCTTGTCGTGGCCGGGCACCCGGGACCGTGCAGCCGGCGTGGACGCGACCTCGGTGGCCGTGGTTCTCGACGCCGCCCGGCGGGGCAGCGAGCTGGTCGTGCTGGACGTCGGCCGGGGACGGGAGGCTTTGCGGTCCTTMGCCGGGGAATGCRACCGGATCGTGGTCGTGGCGCCGGCCCGRCTGCGGGCGGCCGTCGCCACGGCCCGGTTGGCGCAGGAGCTTCCACCGGTAGATACGGCGCTGGTGGTCCGGGCCAGTCCGGGCGCGGCCTTGGATGCGCCTCTGATTGCGGAGTCCGTGGGGCTTCCCCTCCACGGGATCATGCCGGAAATCAAGGGTCTGGCGGCGGCCACGGAACTCGGCCGCCTCCTGGAAGCCGGCCGTCAGCGCTCTGTCCGCCGTCTCACCGCCGGGCTCCTTGACCTGGACTGGGGTGACGTCTGATGAGCGCCCATTCGGCCGCGGACCCCGCCGAACCGGAACGGCCCACCCGGCGGCCGCCGGGCCGCCGCCGCTCGCAGGGATTTCTGGACCCGGCGTTGCTGGAATCCGTGCGCGAGTCAGTCATGACCGATTCCGCCCCGGTAACCCCCTCCCGGGTCGCGGCGGCCCTCCAGGCGAGCGGACGGCTGCTTGGCACGGCCGGCGCCCTGGCAGCTGTGGAAAGTATCAGCGCGGAGCTGAATGGCTTGGGTCCACTGCAGCCGCTGACCCGGGATCCTGCTGTGACGGACATCTTCGTGAATGGACCGGACTCCGTCTGGCTGGACCGCGGCAACGGCCTGGAAAAGGCGCCCGTCCTCTTTTCCGGGGAACCGCAGATCCGGGCTCTCGCGGTGAGGCTGGTGGCAGCCGGCGGCCGCCGCCTGGACGACGGTTCGCCGTGCGTCGATGTCAGGCTCGACGGCGGCTACCGGGTGCATGCGGTGTTGCCGCCGATTTCCACGGCCGGGACCCTCTTGAGTGTGCGAATCCGCCGGACTTCGGTCTTTACGATGGCCGAGCTGCGGCGCAAGGGCATGTTCGGGAGCGGGGCATGCGGCGGGCTGGTCCAGTCCGTACTCGAACGCATGGTCGGGTGCAGGCTGAGCTTCCTCATTAGCGGCGCCACCGGCTCAGGGAAAACCACGCTGCTGGCGACGCTGCTGGGGTTGTGCGCCCCCGGAGAGCGTCTCGTCCTCATTGAGGACGCCGCGGAACTGAATCCGGTGCACCCGCACGTCGTCTCGCTGGAATCCCGGCACGGAAACCTGGAAGGCGGCGGTGCCGTGGACCTGGGCGAACTGGTTCGTCAGGGCCTGAGGATGCGGCCGGACCGGCTGGTGGTGGGTGAATGCCGCGGCGCGGAGGTCCGGGAGTTGCTGTCGGCCATGAATACCGGTCATGCGGGAGGCGGCGGGACGATTCACGCGAATGCTKCGGCGGCCGTGCCTGCCCGGCTGGCGGCGCTCGGCGCGCTCGCCGGCATGGGCCAGGACACCGTTCGCTTGCAGGTGGCGAGTGCGATCGATGCCGTCGTGCATGTCGAGCGGAGCGGGACCGGGCGCCAGGTCGCGAGCATCGGAATCATGGAAGCACAGGATTCCGGCCTGGTTGTCACCGCTGCACTGGAAGTACTGAGGGACCGGGCCCGGGTCGGTCCGGCCTGGCCGCGGCTGGCGGATCGGCTCGGCCTGGATCCAGCAGTAGCCGATGGAACCAACGCCGGGGCGCGCCCGGCGCCCGAAGCACACCCGCCGGGTTCGGGAGCCGAACACCCGCAGTCATGGACCGCGCGATGACGGCGCTCCTGATCATCGTCCTGATCTTGGCCCTGTGGCTGGCCTTTCCCTCCCCGCGTGCGGCAGGCCACCGGACCCGCAAGGCCCTGCACGGCGTCGGCCCGCGGAGTTTCCCGCCCCGCGAGCAGCCATCCAGCACTCGGAGCCCGGGTCGGTCAACAGGTCTGCGCAGCCATGGCCGGAGAGCCGTCCCAGGTCTCGGCCGCGTGTTGGCTGGAGGTTCCGCGGAGGCGGGGGCCGTGCCTATGACAGTTGTGGTCCAGCAGCTGGCCGCGCTGCTGAAGGGCGGACGCACCCCCGCCCGGCTGTGGGATGAACTGTGGGTGCTGTACGGCGCGGAGGCTGCGGAGCAAGAGGCCACGGTCAACAGAACTGGCGACGCTTCGGTCCGTGCTTCGATCCGCGGCGCGGGCCGCGACGGTGCCCAAGTCACGTCCGGGCCGGTGCTTGACCCGGAGTCTCTCAGAGTCCTCGCGGCCGCACGTGCGGCCGCCCTGGGCGGGTCCTCCGTGGCCGTGGCGATCCGCCGCGCGGTATCCGGCGGGCCAGCCGGGGACAGCGGCGCGGGAGCCGCCATAAGCGTCCGTGCCGGGCGCGACGTCCGGGTGTGGGGCGAGCTCGYCGCATGCTTCGACACCGCGGAGGCCAGCGGTTGCCCGCTGGCAGACGTCCTRGCGCGCTTTGCCGCGCACCTTGAGGCGGAGGACGACGCCGAAGGTGCGCGGCAGACGGCTTTGGCGGGGCCCCGGGCAACCGTCCGCTTGCTGACCTGGCTGCCGGTATCGGGGTTAGGGCTCGGCTTGCTGCTGGGAGTGGACCCGATTGCGACGCTCCTCGAAAATCCGTGGGGCCTCCTGGCGTTGGCCGCAGGGGTGGTCCTKACCGCCGCCGGCCGGGTTTGGTCTTCGAAGCTCGTCCGGGCCGCGGCGGGAGCGCACTCGTGACTCCGCTGCCGCCGTGAGTCCCGGACTCGCCGGAGTCGTGGTGGCCGCCGGCCTTGCCGGTGCAGCCATTTTGGTCCTTGCAGACTCCGGCCGCGTCCGCCGAAGACTCCACCGCCAAATCCTGGCCCCGGCGGACGGRTCCGCCCGGCTTTGGGGGTCTCCAGCCGCCGGACKGTCCAGATATCCCGGATATCCGGGTCTGCGGGACACCGCCATGATGCTGGAACTCATCGGCGCCATGCTGGATGCGGGAGCCGGACTGGGCCGGTCCCTGGAACTCATTGCCGCCCTGGTGCCGCAGGAACTCGGGCGGCAGCTTCGGCCGGTGGTGTCAGCCCTTGCCATTGGCGCGGACTGGGACACGGCATGGCACAGTTCAGGTGGCCAGGCGTGCGAACTTCTTTCCCTGCGCGACACCCTCACGTTCGCCGCCCTCACGGGCGCCCCGTCCTCGGCCCTCCTCTATGCCCAAGCGGCCCGGCTTCGCCGCGAACGGAACCGGTCTGCCGAGCAGCGTGCCGCGGCGCTAGGCGTGAAGCTGGTCGTGCCGCTGGGCTTATGCTCCCTGCCGGCGTTTGTCTGCCTCGGCGTCGTGCCCGTGCTCCTGGGGTTGCTCCCGGCCTGATGCCCGCGGGCGGGCGGCGCCCCCGACACCGCATCGCCGCTGGTCCAAGGTTTATTCAAGTTGCTGGGGGATACCTTGGGGGCAGGCACCGTCGGAGTATGAGCGGTCTCGTGCGTCGGCTACTCACAGCGCTTCTGTGGCGCCTCGAATCACCAGGGTTTCTGGGATTTCGTACCGAGTGGAAGCCACGCAGGGGGGCAGATCAATGATTCGATTGCAACGGGCGGGCGTGATTGCAGCGCTGAGCCTATTGGTGATGGCGGGTTCGGCGGTGGGGGCCGGTCCGGCGTCCGCCGCAACGCCGACTTGTCAGCCGGGGGCGCCTCAACCAACCAACCAATACCCGGGCACAACGGTGATTGCGACCAACTTCGAGTCGGGGAGCATCACGGCTTCGGGCTTCAACGCCCCCGTCACGGCCGGGACCGGCACGGCCGACGTCTCCTCGGCTGAACAACACGCGGGCCGCTGCTCAGCCCATGTTCACGTGACCACGGATGCCGGTTCCCTGGMCAATTTTGCCGCACCGCTTCCTGCCGGAAGCAATGAAGTCTACGCCGACGGATGGTTCAACGTCACCAAGGAAGGCGTCGCAGGCAACAACGTCCCCATGTTCCGGTTCTTCAACGKAACCACCCGGTTCGTGGACGTCTACCGCTCCAACGGCGGCGCCGGCCCCCTGTGGCTGCGCGTAGCAGCGCCCGACGGCACGCTCGGCTACACCCCGATGAAAGTGAACGTCCCGCTCGGAACGTGGCACCACCTGGTCATGCACGTCATCCCCAACGGCGCCTCCTCCACCATTGAGGTGTGGTTTGACGGCCAGCCGCTCTATTCCAGCAAGCAGGTCGCCACGGGCTTCACCGCGGTCACCCAGATGCAGCTCGGCGCAGAGCACCGGCGGCAGGCAGGCGACAGCTACATTGACGACGTCGTCATCAAAGCCGGCAAGGCCGGTGGCCAGCTTCCCGGAACCTTCAACCCCACCGCTMCCACCCGGGTCCTTGATACGCGGAACAGTTCACCGGTGGGTGCGAATTCCGCGGTGTCGTTCCAGGTCGCGGGGGTCAACGGGATCCCGGCGAAGGTCTCGGCGGTGGTGTTCAACCTGACGGTGACCCAGGCGCGGTCCCTCGGGTTCATCACGGCCTACGCCTCCGGCGCGGCCCGTCCCAACGCGTC
>NZ_JBFTHK010000088.1:0-18204 GCF_056394205.1 Arthrobacter sp. 10T413_2
GCCATCAACAAACGGATCCCCATTCCCAAGTTGCGGCGTCTGAGCGATACCGCTCCCCTGGTTGCTTCGCCCACTGCCTGAGGTGGAACYGGGAGCGTCAGTTGGAGACTGCAGGGCGCCCTGCAGGCTGGTCCGGGTTCTTGCAGTCGGCTGGACAGGAATCCAGGGCTTTGCAAGGATGGGCTCTCCGGATAAACGGACCCGKATTATCAGAACCGGGGAACTCTTGGAACKGGGGAGTGAGCATGCGGATCGCGACGATCACCGCTGCCACGGTTAGCGGGGTGGCCGCTGTGGCCTGCTACGCGCCCGCGCTGCTGCCAGCTCTTTCCGAACAATCCCGTCTCGCAGCGGAATCACCCCGCGGAGACGCCCGGTCCTAACCGGAGTCGCAGGCTGGCAGTCGTCTGCCCCCGTTCCGCTTTGGCGCGCTGTTTCCCGCCCGGGCGGCACCTCTTCGATTCCGAAAGTTTCCGTCATGCAAAAAATCACGCCGCAGCAGATCCGCTCGTCCTTCATCAACGCGAGCCGGTCAGAAGCCGCGAAACTCAATCTGCCCAAAAACTTCGACACCCTGGACTGGGAGAAGCTCGACTTCCTGGCCTGGCGGGACGAGAAGATGCCCCTGCGCGGCTATCTTGTGGTGCCCGGGCCGAAGGGTCCCATCGGAATCATGCTCCGGGCCCCTGAAGGCGGTGCCAAGAAGAACCGCTCCGTGCTCTGCGAGCTGTGCCGGGATGTGTTCTCCAAGGACGATGTCCTGCTCTGGGTGGCCAAGCGCGCAGGGCAGTCGGGCCGCAACGGCAACACGCTGGGCACCTTGATCTGCGCCGAGTTCCTMTGCTGCCGCAATGTACGGGTGGAGCCTCCGGCCAACGAGATCAATCCGGACCCCGCCGCCGTCGTGCTGCGGCAAATCTCCGGGCTGGCGGCCCGCACGGCCCAATTCGTGGAGCGGGTGCAGGGAGCGTAGCGACGGCACAAGCAACGCGGGGTCACCTACGGCCCGGAATTATGGACCGTACGTGACCCCGCGTTGCTGGAAGGCCGGACTGAAAGGCCGGCCGGGGGGCCGCTACGCKGCGGCCTCCGTGCTGGCGGCGTCGCGGTCCAGGATGCGGGCCGCCGTGGCCCGGCCCATCCGGACCGCGCCGTCCACATGCTGGTAGCCCTCGGCTGCCAGGTCCGAGGACGCCCAGTAGATGGGCCCCACCGGGGTGAGCTGGTCCGCGCCGTAGCGGTGCAGGCCGCCCAGATCGTAGCTGGAGGCGAAGGCGCCGCGGGTCCATTCCTCGGAGGCCCAGTCGGACTCGTAATACACCACCGGTTCCAGGGTTTTCGGGCCCAAGGACTCCGCCATGGCCGAGAGGATCACCCGGCGCCGTTCCCCGGCGTCGAGGGCGAACATCGCGTCCGCCTTCTCATCCGGCACGAAGGCGACCAGGGTTCCGCGCGGGTCCTCGTGATTGGTGTTGTCGTAGATTTCCTGGACCACCAGATCGGGACTGAAGCAGGTGCCGGAGAGGCCCTCTTCGCGCCAGAACGGCGTCTCGTAGACGGCGTGCACCTTGATGACCAGGCCCAGCGACTGGTGCTGATGCATCTGGTGCTGGCGGCGGGGCAGCGGCGGGTCAAAACTCACGTGCGAGTACAGGTTCGRCGGCACGGCCATGATGGCGTACCGGGCGTTCACCGTGCCGCGGTCCGAGACGGCGGTGACGCCGTTTTCGTCCCAGCGCAGGGTCCGCACCGGGGACTCAAGGACGACGTCGTCCCCCAGCGCGGCGGCGATGGTCTCCGACACGAGCTGCATCCCTCCCACCACGCGCTGGTCCAGCAGCAGGTCCTCGTCCACCAGGTTTGAGAACGAGCCCGCCGATGCCGCCATCAGGACGGCTTGCAGGGCGGAGAAGGAGTGCGCCGGCTTAGTGAGCATGCCGCCGGCCAGAAAGTGGCCGATGTTGGCGCATGCCTCCTCGTCGTCAGAGAGCTGGCGCATCCAGTGGTGCAGCGAAACGGTGTCGAGTTCGCGCGCCCGGGGGTGCGCCCACGGCTCCGCGGCGCCGATCTCGGCGGCCAGCTCATCCAGGATGCCGATCAGCCGGCGCATTTCGGCCTCGGTGCGCTCGGACACCGGGAACATCTCCCCCGTGTAGAGGCTACGGGTGCCGTCCGGGGCGACGTAGACGGACTGGCCCTCACGGTAGCGGCTGAATGTTTCCAGGTCCAGCTCGCCCAGCAGGCCTTTGAGTGCCGCCTGGTCCGGTGATATCCACTGGCCGCCGATTTCGAGCATGGCTMCGTCAATGGTGCTGGTCCAGGTCCGGCCGCCAACCCGGTCACGGGCCTCCAGCACGGCAACCGTCAGGCCCGCCGCTTTCAGGTCCCGGGCGGCGTTGAGCCCGGCCGGGCCGGCACCGATGATGACAACATCGCGTTCAATACTTTTCACTGTCTGCTCTTTCGTTGGTGCGTTAGTTGACCGCTGCTTGCCGGGCACTGCCGGCCCGCAGCTTGGCGGCGACGTCGATCGCGTCGCCGGCCGGCGCCGTCGATTTGGCGTCCGGGCGGGCCAGCAGGAGGTAGAGGAGGCCGGTGCCCGCCACAACGGCGAGGCCGATCAGGACGGTCCAGTCGGTGACAAAGACGCCCGTGGAGCCGGGCCAAGCCAGCAACACCATGGCAAAGATGCCGTAGGCCAGGGCCGCGACATTGATCGCGAACCCTGCGGCGCCCAGGCTGAACGGCCCGGCAGGACGCCAGCCCTTGAGCCGCTGGCGCAGGGAGGCMAGCACCACCGACTGGAACGCAATGTAGATGCCCAGCACGGCAAAGGAGGTGATCTGCGTGAGCAGCTCGTCGGACCCCAGATAGATGATGACGCAGATGGCCAACGGAATGCTCGCGGCGACGATGAGGGCGTTCGCGGGGACCTTGGCTGTGCCGGAAACCCTGGAGAGCCAGCGGTGGCCGGGCACCATGCCGTCACGGGCAAAGGAGAAGATMAGCCGGCTGGCCGCTGCCTGCAGGCTCAGCACGCAGGACAGGAAGGCCGTGATCGCAACCACCAGGAAGATCTTGGCACCCACCGGCCCGAGGGCCGATTCCAGGATGGCGGGGATCGGGTCAGGATCCTGGCCGTTGACGATTTCCTGCAGGTTGGGCGCCGCCAGCACATAGCCGCCKAAGGAGAACAGCGCCGAGACGCCTCCGACCACAATGGTCATCATCATGGCCCGCGGGATCCGCCGCGCCGGACTGGCGACTTCCTCCGCCACGTCGCCACAGGCTTCAAAGCCGTAGAACAGGAAGAGCCCGGCCAGGGCGGCCCCCATGAAGGCGTGCAGGTAACTGCCATCGCCCTCCACCCCCATCGAGTCGAAGAACACGCCGAAGCTCTGCTTGCGCTGGAAAATCAACAGGTAGAGGCCGACGGCGATCACGCCGATCAGCTCGGAAGCCAGCCCGATCCGGGCCACCCGCGCCATCGTCTTGGTACCGGTGAAGTTCAGGGCCAGCGCCACAACAAGGAGCAGTACCGTCAGGCCAAGCGTGGTTTCCCGGGTCACCTCAACCTCGAACAGGCTGGCCAGGAAGCCGCTGCCGAATTCGGCCACCGCGGTAATGGTGACGATCATGGCCCAGATGTAGACCCAGGCGGCCATCCAGGCGTAGCGCCGGCCCCACAGCCGCCTGGTCCACGGATAGATGCCACCGTGGATGGGGTACTGCGAGACCACCTCGCCGAATACCAGAGCCACCAGCATCTGTCCCGCCCCCACGATGAAGATCCAGAAAACCGACGGCGGGCCGCCGGCCGCCATGGCGATCGYGAAGAGGGAGTACACCCCCACCAGCGGCGAAAGGTAGGTGAATCCGAGGGCGAAGTTTGCCCAGAGGGACATGGACCGGTCAAAGGAATCCTGGTAGCCCAGGACGGCAAGGTGCTCACTATCGTTGAGCTCGGTGGTACTGCGTGGTTCGGTAGACATGGTTTCCTTCCGACGACGTTGGCGGKAGATGCTGGCGGGGTGCGGGCCGGAGATGCCGATGGTTCCCGGGTGCCGGGGGCTCGCGGGGCGGCTTAGCCGATGTAGCTCATGACGTGCTTGATCCGGGTGTAGTCCTCCAGCCCGTACATGGACAGGTCCTTGCCGTACCCGGAGTGCTTGAATCCGCCGTGGGGCATCTCGGCCACCAGCGGGATGTGGGTGTTGATCCAGACGCAGCCGAAGTCCAAGCGCTTGGCGAACTGCATGGCCCGGGTGTGGTCCTTGGTCCACACGGAAGACGCCAGCCCGTAGTCGACGTCGTTGGCCATGGCCAGGGCTTCGGCGTCGGTGGAGAACTTCTGCACCGTAACGATGGGGCCGAACACCTCGCTCTGGACGAGCTCGTCGTCCTGGTTCAGCCCGGACACGACGGTGGCCTCGTGGAAGTAGCCCACCCCTCCGTGGCGCTTGCCGCCGACTTCCACGGTGGCGTGTTCCGGCAGCCGCTCCAGGAATCCGGCGACGCGCTGAAGATGGTCGGCGCTGCTGAGCGCGCCGTACAGGATTCCGTCCTCGGCGGGGCCGCCGGTCTTGGCGTTGCGCCGCACTTCCTCGGCAAAAGCAGCCACGAACTCATCGTGGATGTCCTCATGCACCAGCAGCCGCGTGGCCGCGGTGCAATCCTGGCCGGCGTTGTAGAACGACGCCKGGACGATCCCCGCCACCGCGGTGGCGATGTCGACGTCGTCGAACACGATGACCGGGGCTTTGCCGCCCAGCTCGAGGTGAACGCGCTTGACGTCGGCGGCGGCCGCTCCGGCCACCTCCATGCCGGCCCGCACGCTGCCCGTGATGGACACCATTTCCGGAGCCTCGTCGGCCACCAGGGCCCTGCCGGTCTCACGGTMCCCCAGCACCACGTTGAACGCACCGGCGGGGAGGAATTCGCTGGCCAGTCCGGCAAACAGCAGGGTGGAGCTCGGTGTGGAATCGGAGGGTTTGAGGACTACGGTGTTGCCGGCCGCAAGCGCGGGAATGACCTTCCACGCGGCCATCATCAGCGGGTAGTTCCAGGGGGMCACCTGGCCGATGACGMCGATGGGCTCGCGCCGGATCGAGGAACTGTGGTCCGCGAGGTACTCGGCGGTGGCGCGCCCTTCCAGGGTCCGGGCCGCACCGGCGAAGAAGCGGATCTGGTCCACAAGTACCTCGATCTCATCCGGCACAATCCCGGCCCGGGGCTTGCCGGTATCGGCGCATTCGAGGTCGGCCAGTTCCTCGGCCCTGGCCTCGACGGCGTCGGCAATGCGCAGCAGCGCCCGCTGGCGCTCTGCGGGAGTGGTTTCGCTCCAGATTTCAAACGCCGCAGCGGCCGCAGCGTAGKCGGCAGCGACGTCGGCGGCGGTGGAAACGGGCGTTGTRGCGATGACTTCTTCGGTGGCCGGGTTGTGGATCTCCAGCCGGCTGGTGTCGGCCGAGTCAACAAACTGGCCGTTGACGAAGTTCCGCAAATTCCGCACGCTCATGTGGTTCCCTTCAATGAATTGGGTGGCCGGTCCGCGCCGCGAACCCTGCCACGATGTGACCTGATTCACGGCCACATGGTGAGACTACACCTTATTCATCTGAAATGGGATGTTTAAATTATGGAGCTGTGCGCACCAGGACTTTCAGGTTGGTTCCGGGGCAAGTGATGGCGCTGGTCCAGGCCGGGCCCGCATCTGCGGTGGCAAGAGTGCCCACGGGGAGTTGCGGATCGGTGGACACAATCACCCGGCCGGCGGCGCTCACCAGAGCTGTCGGGGCGCCCACGGCGCGCATCAGCGGGAGGGCGTCCCGCTCCAGCCGGCGCACCAGGACGTCCGCGCCTACCACTCCAGCCATGGATCCGCCGACGACGACGGGCGCGGTGAGCGTGAGGATGTAGTCGCACGTGCACAAGTGGTCCACATAKGGGCCCGTGATGTGCCGGGCACCGGTGGCTTCGGGAACCCGGTACCACTCCAGCGCGCTGAGGTCCCGCAGATAGTCGGCGTACTCGCGCGACGCCAGATCCAGCTGGCTCGGCTCGGTGGTGGTGCCGAGGATCGGGTTGTCCTCCAGCGGGCCCAGCCACCAGGCAAAATGGAGGCCCTTGCCGCGGACCACGCCCGGTGCCGCGATGAATCCGGCGCCGATCAGCAGCGGGTCGGCGGCTGTGAGTTCCGGACCGACCATCGCGTACACGGCGGGATCGATGTCTCCCGCGCTCCAGGCGGTTGCGGCTTCGACCCGGCTGCGCCAGTGGTCCAGGGTTCCGAAGACGCCGTTGAACAACGCTCCGATGGCCGCGGCGCAGTTGCGGGCCCGAGCCCGCACGGAATCCGCACTGTGGTTCTCAGCCATCGGCTGCTGCTCCTTGCTCAAGACGTTCCTTGGCTGCCAGCAGCCAGGCGGAAAGGTCGGCGATCTGTGCCCGGACCGAGGCGCGGGCCGCGGCGGCGTCATGGGCGGCTATCGCCTCGGCRGTGCGTTGGTTTTGCGCATAGACCCGCGCCMGCATGGCCGGGTCGGTCAGGCACAGCCACAGCATGGGGCCGAACTCGGCCTGGAGGCGGATCTGCTCGCGCACCAGGCGCGGCGACTGGCTGACGACGGCGATCTCGAGGTAGAAACCGCCGGCGTTTCGGCCGGAATCGCTGGCGGAGCTGAAGTCGGCATCTTGAAGCCAGGCGGTGAGCCGTTCGGCTTCATCGGTGGACGCAAGCTCGGCCGCCCGTTCCGCGCAGCCGGCGGCCAGCGTGCCGAAATAGACGGCGAGGTCGGCAATCTCCACCTGCGAAAGTCCGCGCAGCCGGGCCTGCAGGAGCCTTTCCGGCGTCTGCTCGGTGGCCAGCACAAAGCTGCCGCCCTCGCGTCCGCGCCGGGTCTCCACCAGCCCGGCCTCGCGGACAGCCCCGAGCCCGTCGCGCGCCGTCACCAGGGCCACGCCAAAGCGCTTGGCCAACTCGKCCTCACTGGGCAGCCGGTCGCCGGGGGCCAGCACGCCGAGCAGAATGGCATCGGTCAGCCGCTGKGCCACTTGCTCGGACCTGCCGGCGCCGGTCAGCTGGGCGAAGACGGCGGCCCGGGCCCCGCGCGACGGCGTGGTGGCGGATGGTTCCTGGCTCACCGCGGCGCCTGCGGCCGGCCGCGTTCCGGGCTGGCCGGAACCGAAGGATCTGCTTCCATAGCGCCACTCTATCGGCCGCGCGGGTGCCCGGTCCGCCGTGGCCGCCCGCCGCAGCGCCGCGTTCGTTGGCGGATGGTTGTTGTGCAGAGCAGCCAGTGCCAGGTCGGTTCATCCAATGTTCGGGTGGTTGCGCCTTGTTAGGCTTCGAATCCTTGATCAGATGCCCGGGGCACGGCGATGTGCCGCGGGCACTCCACGAAGGGACTCCCTATGACTCCGACGTCCGGCCCCCAGCCCGGTTCCGCCGCCCGGGACGCCGCCCAAGAGCCCACGGACATGCCTGCCKGACCGCTGTCGGGTCTCCTGGTGGCCGATTTCTCCCGTGTCCTGGCCGGACCGCTGGCCACCATGACGCTGGCTGACCTGGGCGCCCGCGTGATCAAGGTGGAGCGCCCCGGCGCCGGGGACGACACCCGCAGCTGGGGGCCGCCGTACTCCCCCACCGGGGCCACCTACTTTGAGAGTGCGAACCGCAACAAGGAATCCGCCTGCCTGGACCTTGCCGACCCCGGGGATCTGCAGCTGGCCAGGGAGTTGGCCCTGCGTGCCGATGTCCTGGTGGAAAACTTCAAGCCCGGCGGGATGGCGAAGCTGGGTCTGGGCTATGCGGAGCTCTCCGCCGCCAACCCCGGCCTGATCTACGCCTCGATCACGGGTTTTGGCAGCGCGGGCGGGGCCAACCTGATGGGCTATGACTTCATCGTCCAGGCCCTGGGCGGGCTGATGAGCATCACCGGGGAGAAAGACGGCGGCCCCACCAAGGCCGGCGTCGCACTCGTCGACGTCCTGACGGCCAAGGACACCGCCATTGGCGTCCTTGCCGCGCTGGCGGCCCGTAGCGTCTCGGGGCGCGGGGCCCACCTGGAGCTCAATCTGCTCTCGAGCCTGCAGGGCGCGCTGGCCAATCAGGGCCAGGCCTTCCTGGGCGCGGGCAAGGTTCCGCACCGGATGGGCAGTGCCCACCCCTCGATCGTGCCCTACCAGCTGCTGGAGTGTGCGGACGCTCCGCTGGCGGTGGCCTGCGGCAACGACGGACAGTTCGCCAAGCTGACCCGGGTTCTGGGCATTGCCGGGCTGGCCAGTGACCCGCGCTTTGCCACCAACAACGCGCGGGTGGAACACCGCACCGAACTGGTGCCCCTGTTGGAGGATGCCCTGTCCGCATCGTCGGCCCTCATCTGGCAGGGCAAGCTGATCGACGCCGGCGTCCCGGCCGGCCATGTCGCAGGCATCGACGAGGGTCTTGAGTACGCCGAGTCACTGGGGCTTGAACCGACCATCGAGGTCCGCAACGCGGCCGGCCAGCCGGCCGGAAGGCAGATCCGCCATCCCATTACCTGGACGCCGGCGTTCCGGGCCCCCGCAGCGGCCCCGCCGTCGCTGGGCGAACACAGCGACCCCCTCCGGGCGTGGCTGTCCGGCGCTAACCAGTCCGGCGCTAGGCCCAGCGCAGTGCCAGCCAGAGGTTAGCCGCGACGTCGGGATCGTCCGGATCCGCCTGCAGCAGTTCCGCCGCTATTCCCATCCGGTGGCGCAGCGAGTTCCGGTGGATCCCCAGCTCGCGGGCGGCGCCCTCCCACTGGCCCCGGTGCCGCAGATAGGCGCGGACGGTTCCGACCAGGTCGGCGCGCTGGTACCCGCGCAGCGCCGCCACCCAGCCCTGGGCCCGCGGATCCAGGGCCCCCTCCGGTGCGTCGACAATCTGCCCGGCAGCCAGCGCACGCACCATGGCGGCCAGCTGTCCGGCCTCCTCGTGCACCCGTTCCAGCGGCATCGGCCTGCTMAGCACGGCCGTGACAGCGGCGTTGCCGGCACCGCCGTCGGMGTCGTACGGCTCCGACTGCGTAGTCCTGCCGGCGCTGCCGCCGCCGCTGCCGGGAGTGCCGGCGTCGCGGTATTCCGCGTCCAGCACGTAATAGCTGAGGCCGCCCGCCACGTGGCGCAGGCGGCAGGAACGCAGGGCGCCACCGGCCTCAGGCCAGCCAGCCCATCCGGTCCCGGCGCGCAGCCTCGACTCCAGCTCCCCGGAAACCRCCGCGGGATCGATCTCGCCACGCACCACCAGGAGCCGCACAGCGCCGGTAGGTGCGACAATGCCCAGATCCGGTGCCAGGGCCCGGCCGGCGTCAACATGTCCGGTGAGAAAGAGCTTGGTCACGGCCGATCCGAGCGCGGCAGCGGTGGCGTCGCTCTCCAACTGCTGGGCGGCCTTGAGTGAKAGCAACACGCACACCGTCATGATGATCTGCCGGTCAGCGCGGGTCAGTTTGCGYCCTGMACCAATGGCCAGGAACCCGAMCGTCCGCCGCCCCACCAGCACGGGATACTCCACGACGTCGGTGCCGTGGATCTGAAACGTGGAGGCCGAATGCGTCACGGCCATGTCAAGCCGCGAGGTCTCCCTACGCAGTTGTTCGAMAATCGTGTGGTTGTCAGCCGGCCACAGGGTTTCCGCCCCGCTGTCGGCCGGAAGGTACGCCACCCAGCCGCCCAGCGCCTGGGCCAGGGCCTTGACCACGGAAGGGAGCGCATCCGCCTGCGTCGCGGCCCGTGCCAGCGCCGTCTGCGTGCCGAGGCTGGCGGTCAGGTCGGCCTGGCCTTCGCGGCCCACGAGGTCCCAATAGGCGCGGGAGACGTTCATGAACGGCGTGCCGTCAGGCACCACCAGAAGCTCCAGGCCGGCCGAGCCGCACGCGGCACTCAAAGCCGGCGGCACCTCATCCACGCCGGCCCCCAGCCCGAGGCCCAGAGCCGCGATGTTGCGCTCCACAAGGCGCCGGACGTAGGCCTGCACCTTAGCCTCTCCGCCCGAGACGGGGATGCCCGTCGTRAGTAGCAGCTCGCCGCCTTCCAGATACGGCGTGGGATCGTCGAGCTCGGAGATGTGCACACCCGAGATCTGCCGCACGGCCACCGCCCCTCCCGCGRCCGGGCGAAGATCGCTGCCGAGCTGGCTGTGCAGTTGGGCCAAGCTGATCACGCGGTGGTCCTTTCGGGGCAGGCACCAATTCTTTGGATATTCTAACCAAAATAGGTTCAACCTTGGACAGACTATCCAATGCCAGGCCGAGGAGGGCACATTACCTTGTCTACATGACCAGATCCACAGACAACCTCACGCAGACCCGCCACCTTGCCACCGCTATTCCGGGCCCCGTCTCCACAGCCCTGCACCGCKAACGCGAAGCGCAGGTCAGCTCCGGCTTCGGCGTGACGATGCCCGTCTTCATCAACCGCGCCTCCGGTGGAATCCTGGAAGATGTTGACGGCAACCGCATCATCGATTTCGCCTCCGGCATCGCCGTGACCAGCGTGGGCGCCGTGAACGCCCAGGTCCAGGCGCACGTGGCCGCCCAGATGGGCAGGTTCACCCACACCTGCTTCATGGTGACCGAGTACGATTCCTTCACGCAGGTGGCCGCGTGGCTGAACGCGCATGTCCCGGGAGACTTCCAGAAACGCACCGCGCTCTTCTCCACCGGCGCGGAAGCCGTGGAAAATGCCGTCAAGATTGCCCGCGCCGCCACAGGCCGGGAACGGGTGCTGGTATTCGACGACGCCTACCACGGCCGCTCCCTCCTCACGATGGCCATGACCGCCAAGGTCAACCCGTACAAGAAGAACTTCGGCCCGTTCCCGGGCGAGGTCTTCCGCGCTCCCACGGCCACCCGTTTGTGGGCCAGAGGCGGCGGGGACGCCACGGCTGCCACCGCCCTGGCCGGCGTCGAGGCGCTGCTGCTGGAGAACGATCCCCGATCGTTTGCCGCCATGGTCATCGAACCCATCCAGGGTGAAGGCGGCTTCCTGGTGCCCGCCCCCGGCTTCCTGGCCGGACTGCGGGAGCTGGCCACCAAATACGGCATCGTGCTGGTGATGGACGAGATCCAGACCGGCATGGGGCGCACCGGCAGGCTCTTTGCGAGCGAGCACGAAGGCGTCGCCGGCGACCTCACCCTGACCGCCAAGGCCCTGGCGGGCGGCCTGCCGCTGAGCGCGGTCACCGGACGGGCCGAGCTCATGAACGCCCCGCACGTCGGCGGCCTGGGCGGCACGTACGCCGGAAACCCGGTGGCGTGCGCCGCCGCGCTGGGCGTCTTCGAGGCCTTTGAAGACGGCACGCTGCTGGCGAACGCCCTGACCATCGAGGCAACCGCCCGCGAGGTGCTGCAGCCCCTCGTCGACAGCACGGCCATCATTGCCGAGTTCCGCGGCCGCGGCGCCATGCTCGCCGTCGAATTCGCGGACAAGGACACGCTGGAACCGCGCGCTGATCTTGCGGCCCAGGTGGCGGCCGCCTGCCACCGGCAGGGCGTCCTGGTCCTGGTCTGCGGCACCCACGGCAATGTGATCCGGTTGCTGCCGCCCCTGGTCATTGGTCCGGACTTGATCCGGGACGGCCTCGGCGTGCTGCGCAACGCCATCGTGGCCGCCAATGCCGCTCAGACAGACAYGGACACTGCCAGTGCCGCGGCACTGGCAGCCGTCTAAGTCCCCAGCCCCGCAAACTCTTGGAGAACACCATGAACGAATCCTCTGACCTGCTGAACATCGACTCCCTCTTCACCCCCGAAGAACTGGCCATGCGGGACAAGGTGCGGTCCTTTGTGGACAGCACCATCCGGCCCAATATTGCCGCCTGGTACGAGCAGGCCATCTTCCCGGTCGAGATCATCAAGGACATGGCCGGGCTGGGCCTGCTTGGCATGCATTTGAAGGGTTACGGCTGCCCGGGCCGTTCCGCCGTGGAATACGGCATCGCCGCCATGGAACTTGAGGCAGGCGATTCAGGCCTGCGCACCTTCGTCAGCGTGCAGGGCTCCCTCGCGATGAGCGCCATCTACAAGCACGGCTCCGAGGAGCAGAAGAACCAGTGGCTGCCCAGGATGGCCGCCGGCGACGTCGTCGGCTGCTTCGGCCTGACGGAACCCACGGCCGGCTCCGATCCCGGCAGCATGAAGACCTTCGCCCGCCGCGACGGGGACGGCTGGGTCATCAACGGCTCCAAGCGCTGGATCGGCCTGGCCTCGATCGCCCAGATCGCCATCATCTGGGCCATGACCGACGACGGCGTGCGCGGCTTCATCGTGCCCACCGACACCCCCGGGTTCAAGGCCACCCCGATTGAGCCCAAGCTCTCCATGCGCGCCTCCATCCAGTGCGACATCGAACTGAGCGAGGTCCGCCTCCCGTCCACCGCGATACTGCCGAACGCCAAGGGACTCCGCGGTCCGTTCGAGTGCCTCAATGAAGCCCGCTACGGCATCATCTGGGGAGCCATGGGGGCCGCGCGCGACAGCTACGAGACGGCCGTCAGCTACTCGCAGGAGCGCCTGCAGTTCGACAAGCCCCTGGCGGGCTACCAGCTGACCCAGGAAAAGCTGGTCAACATGGCCCTGGAAATCAACAAGGGCATGCTCCTGGCACTGCAGATCGGCCGCCTCAAGGAAGCMGGCCAGCTCAAGCCGCACCACATCTCCGTAGGAAAGCTCAACAACTGCCGCGAGGCCATCCAGATCTGCCGTGATGCCCGCGCCATGCTGGGCGGCAACGGCATCACCCTGGACTATTCGCCGCTGCGGCACGCCAACAACCTCGAATCCGTGCGCACGTATGAGGGCACCGACGAGGTCCACACCCTGATCCTCGGCAACCACATCACCGGCATCCCGGCCTTCCGCTAAGGCGCTCCCAGCAAAGGAACAGCAATGACTACAGCAGTCGAACTGCAGCATTACATCTCGGGCACCTGGTTTCAGGGCGACGGCGGCATCATCACCTCCGTCAATCCCGCCCGCCCGGCCGAKACGGTGGCGCAYGGCCTGCAGGCCGGACCGGCCGACGTCGACCGCGCCATGACCAGCGCTGTAGCGGCGAAGCATGGCTGGGCCCGCACCCCGGCCCATGAACGCGGCGCGGTGCTGCTGCGCACGGCGGCGATCCTGGAAGCGAACTCGCAGGCCTGGGGGCTGGAGCTGGCCCGTGAGGAAGGAAAGACGCTGGCCGAGGGCCAGGGCGAGGTGCTGCGCGCCGCGCAGATTTTCCGCTACTACGGCAACGACGGCGACCGTGAAGCCGGGGCGATCTACGCCTCCCCGCGCCGGGGCGAAAAGATCTTCGTCACGCGCAAGCCGCTGGGAGTGGTGGGCGTCGTGACGCCGTTCAACTTCCCCATCGCCATCCCGGCCTGGAAGATCGCCCCCGCACTCACATACGGCAACACGGTGGTCTGGAAGCCGGCCAGCACAGTGCCCCTGCTCGCCATGCGGCTGACCCAGGCGCTGGAACAGGSCGGCCTGCCCGCCGGCGTCCTCAATCTGGTCATTGGCCCCGGCGCCATCGGGACCGCCTTGGTGCAGCATCCGGCGCTGGACGGGCTGTCATTCACCGGCTCCACCCGCGTGGGCCGTAGCCTGGCCTCCGCGGCGGCGGGCCGCGGCGTCCCRATCCAGGCGGAAATGGGCGGGAAGAACGCCGCCATCGTCCTGGCCGACGCGGACCTCGAACTGGCCGCCGAGCAGGTCATGCTCGGCGCTTTCCGCTCAACAGGGCAGAAGTGCACGGCGACGTCGCGGCTGATCGTGGCKGACGCCGTCGCCGATGAATTCCTCGCCGGACTGGCCACCCGGGCCCAGTCCCTGCTGGTGGGCGACCCCGCAGATCCGTCCACCCAGATGGGCCCCGTCGTCAGCGCCGACGCCCGGGCATCCATCCAGCGCGGCATCGCGACGGCGCTGGACCAGGGCGCCGGGCTGCTGACGGGCGGCCTACCCTATGACGACGCGGCGCGGGCCAGCGGCCACTTCGTTGCCCCCACGATCCTGGAGCTCACGGGGGCACGCCACGCTGATGTCTGGCGCGATGAGCTCTTTGGCCCCGTGCTCAGCGTCMGCCGGGCAGCCTCAACGCAGGAAGCCTTTGACCTGGCCAATGACAGCGACTTCGGTCTCTCCGCAGCACTCTTCACGCAGGACGTCACCCTGGCGCTGGAGGGAATGGAGGAGCTGGACGTCGGGATCCTGCACGTGAACTCCGAATCGGCCGGCGCCGATCCGCATGTGCCGTTCGGCGGGGCCAAGAAGAGCGGCTACGGACCCAAGGAGCAGGGGCAGAGCGCCAAGGAGTTCTACACGCACACCACCACCGTCTACCTTCGGGGCGGCCGGGCCCTGTCCTAGCAGCCCGTCCCCACCGAACCGGAGAAAACGATGCCACCCAGCACCACCATCACGCACGTCCTCGTCATCGGCGCCGGCGCCCTGGGGTCCCAGATTGCGCTGACCGCTGCCCTGGCCGGGTACACCACCACCGTGCAGGACGTGTCGCCGAGCCAACTGGACGACGCCGCGGCCCAACTGCGTGAACGCACGGACAAAATGGTGAAATCCGGCAAACTGGCCTCGGAGCAGGCCGAGCGCGCCCATGACCGGCTGGCGTTCAGCGCCGATCTGGACGCGGTGGCGCCCTTTGCCGACTTTGTGATTGAGGCCGCCACCGAACGGCTCGAGATCAAGAAGTCCATCTTTGCCCGGCTGGGCCGGCTCGCCCCGCCCCATGCCATCCTGGCCACCAACTCCTCCACGATCGGCTCMTCCGCCGTGGCCGAGGCCAGCGGCCGGCCCGGACGGGTGTGCAATATGCACTTCTTCAATCCCGTCCTGGTCATGGAATGCGTGGAAGTGGTCCGCCACGCTGCAACGTCCCGGGAAACCGTGGAGACCACCCTCGAACTCGCCCGGAGCCTGGGCAAGGCGCCGGTGCTGATCAACCGGGAGGTGCCGGGCTTCGTGGCCAACCGGTTGATGGGCGCCGTGCAGAAGGAGGCACTCGCGCTGCTGGCCGGGGGTGTGGCCAGCATGGAAGACATCGACGCCACGGCCAAGACCGCGCTGCGGCATCCGATGGGGCCATTTGAGCTGATGGACCTGGTGGGGCTGGACGTTGTGGACTACATCGCCCAGGCCACGTATGCGGCGACCGGCGACCCCGCCGACGCCCCGGACGAGTCCGTTGCCGCCCTCGTCAGGGCCGGGAAGTTGGGCCGCAAGTCGGGCGCCGGCTGGTACAGCTATTCCCGCTGAGCCTCCCCGCCCCGTCCCTTAGCCCCACCACATCCTCACAGTCACTTAGAGGGGAGTTGGGGTCAGCGCAGGACGATGTCCACCGGGTTTGCCTCGGACCGCCAGGTGCCCTCGGTTCCCGGACGCGGAGCAATCACGGGCGCGGTCAGGACGCCGGAACGGTTGGTGCGCTTGTCCCGAAGGATCTCCGTCACGGACCCCAGGTGACGGGAGAGGTCGATCACGTTCTCCGGCGCGGCCAGCAGGAGCTGGAAGCCGAACTCGTGCAGGGCCTTGATGCCTGCGCCGGCGAATTCCTCCGAGGCGAGCACGAAGGCCTCGTCCATCATGACCGTGCCGTAGGTGGTGAAGCCCTGCTCGGCGATGCCCAGCTGGTAGCTCAGCGCCGCGGCCATGATGAACGCGGTGAAGCGCTGCCGCTCGCCGCCGGACATGGACCCGGTGTCCGCGTGCATGAAGACCTCGGTCTTCTTCGCGGCCATCCCTTCCCCCTTGGGACCTGCCGCCTTTGACCCGGCGCCCCGGGCACCGCTGCCCTGCACTTCGCGGTGCTCCTTGCACTGGATGAACAGGTGCCCGCGGACGTCCAGCACCTCGGCCCGCCAGCGCCGGTCCTCCGGAGTCTGTGAGCCGAGCCGCTTCACCAGCGTTTCGAGGGACTTGTAGCGGTTGGTGAGCTCGGCGTCGTCGTCCGCCTCCGTCCCGGAGGCCCCGGCCGCCGCGGACTTGCCCGGCCGGGTGTGCCGGACCTTGAGCGCGTTCTGGATGGCGTCCTTGAACTKCTTCGCCGTCGGGGGCAGTGTCTGCTTGATATCGAGTTCCAGGAAGCTGCCTTCGTGGAAGTTGACCTCGGACAGGATGCCGTTCAGCGGCAGKATGCGGCTCGTGATGGAGCGGCGTTCCTCATCCAGCAGGTGCAGCAGGGTGCTAAAGGATTCGTGCGTGCGCTGGTTGAAGAACTGCCGGAACTCGGCCTCCTGGGCGGGCAGTCCGTCGCTGACAATCGCGTGATAGCGGGATTCGAACTCCCCGGCGGCGCCGATCGACGTGCCGTGGTCCGCGGAAATCGCCGTGCCCCATTCGCGGACGAAGCCCTCGAAGATGCGGGTGAGACGCTCCGAGGTGGCCTGACCGCGGGACTCKGCCGCGTGCAGTTCGGCCAGGAGACGGGTGCGAACCTGGTTGGCGAGGTTGTCCAGCTCGTGCATCTCCAGGACGTCGCCGACGCCGGTGAAGTACGGTTCCAGCGYGGCGACGCTGGTGTCCGACGGCGGCGACTGCGCCAGCCGGTCACGTGCACCGTCGAGCAGTGAATCAGCCGCAGTCAGCCGCGAATCAAGCGCCTTGTACTCGCTCTGCAGCACGGCCGCCGCCTCCGTGCTGGACTGGTGCTTCTGCCGCACGGCCTCGATGTTGGCCCGCAGCGGTTCGAGGTCCGCCTGCGCGGCGAGGGCGTCCTTGAGGCGCTGCTCGATCCGGCCAAGCTCCTCCGCGGCCACGGCTGCAGAGACCTGGTCCCAGGGCCGGTGGTCCTCGGCCACCCGGCGCAGGGCGTMCAACTGCCGGGTCATGCCCTGATGCGACTCCTCCCGGGTTTGCGCGAGCTCGGCGGCCTTGGCCAGCTCCTGCTGCAGGTCCTCCACCTGGGCCGCCACGAGCTCCAGCTTGGCGGCGTTGTCAAAACCAAGGACGTAATCCTGGCGGGACGTGAAGCGGTCGTCCTTTTCCACCGTATGCCGGTTGCGTTTGACCACGCCGCCCAGGCTCAGGCCCTTGTCGAGGCCGGCGAGCTCGTCMGGGTCTTCCACGCAGGGGTAGGCGAAGTMGAGCGCAATCCGTTCGCGGAGCCAGGCACTGGCGTCCGCCAGCGCGTGGGCCTGAGGGCCAGCGGGCAGCCCGGCGTCGGTGAGGAAACTGAGCTTGGTCAGCAGATCGCCGTTTGCCACGTCCTCGACGGCCAGCGCACCGCCCGCCAGGGGCCGGGAGACGTCCACGGCGCGCAGGGCCCCGCGCACGGAGTGGTCGTTGAGGTACCGGGTCACGGCCGCAAAGTGCTCTCCCGGGACCAGTAGCGTCGTGGCCAGACTGCGGAGCGCGCGCTCGGCGGCCGGGCGCCACCGTTCCTGGCCCTCGGCGAGGTCGATCAGTTCGCCGCCAAAGGGCATGTGCTCTTCCGGCACCCCGGTGGCCGCCGCGATGGCGCTGCGGTTTTCAATGCTCGACGGCGGCAGCAGCGACTTGCGCGTCTTCAGCGACACCAGCTCCTGCTGGGCCGCGGCAAGCTCGCGCTTCTTGGTCGCGTGGCCGTCAAACGCCTCGAACCTCAGCTCCCTGAGGACCTCGGAATCGTCCTGCAGTTCGGCCGAGCGCGCGGCGGCATGGGCGTGGGCCTGGTCCCAGCCGGCGGCCGACCACTGAAGGTCCAGTCCGGCGTCGGAGAGCGCCTTGCGGGCCGCTTCCTCCACCTCCTGGCGGAGCTTGAGCCCCACCCGGGCGTTCTCCAGCGACTGCTCGATCGCGGAGATCGCGTTGCCGCCCTGGTTGTTGTACTCGCCCTCGAGCTGTCGAAGCTCCTTGGCGAAGCCGTCGCGGACGGCGCGTTCAGCGGCGAGGTCGCTGGCTTTGGCCTGGGCGAGCTCCTTCAACCGGGCCAGGGTTTTTTCGTGGACCGTGACGGCGAGCTGCTGCTTGTAKGCCTCGAATTCCTCGCCGGAAAGCTCCCGCAGACGGTTCGCGTCCAGCAGCGCCTGCGCATACTCCTTGTTCAGCCCGGGGACGGGTGCCAGCTGGTCACGCTGCTGCCGGACGTCCTCGAGGCGCTGCCGGATGGACATGAGGTTGCTGAATTCCTCGACGACGTCGTCAGCAGCGGCCAGCGTGGCGGGGGCATCGAGGACCTGGTCGCGGAAGAAGGTGTTGACGC
>NZ_JBFTHK010000089.1:0-18097 GCF_056394205.1 Arthrobacter sp. 10T413_2
GTGAGGGCCCGTGAAATGGCGAAGATAAAGATGCCAGTTCCCATCACCACCAGACCGAATAAGGTTCCGGGCGCCATGTGTACTCCCTAACGCTTTTTGATGAGCGTACCGTCACCGTGCAGCATATCGAGACCACGGATCCGCTGCTGCAGTGGCGTGTTTCTGTGTGACTTGGTAGCTGTAGCCGAGCATTTCGGCSACGAGCGGGGGAGGAGCTTCCGTGCCGAGCGCGCGGAGGGATGCGTTCCGTGCGCCAAGGAGGTTGATGCCCAGTTCCCGGAGACGCTCCATGAGTGTGTTGGGGTGGATGTGCCAGCCGATCCGGTAGCCGGGGAACAGCCACTCGCTGCCGGAACTGCTCCCTGTTCGCATGTTCGGTCGCGAAGCCAGATGTTCCGCTGGTCCTGACCTAGCAACGGCATGGTCTTGGCCTGGCGGTGGCCGATGGTGATGTTGGTGCAGGTCCGGTTGTTGACCGCCCGGATGCAGAAGGTCCGGATGGCGTGCCTGGTGGTGGGTCCGTCGGCCAGCCAKGCATCGACGTCGGTCTGGACGCAGGAYTCAACTGCCCGCCCGTGGGTGGTTTTGAGCCAGGTGAGGAATTTGATGGTTTCGGTGATTTCCTGCTTCGCACTGTGCACGGGACCGCGGGTGGGTCTCCCGTCGCCCGGGAGGCTTCGGATGCGGCGAAGGTGGTGCCAGCGGGCAAAGGATTCAACAGGCCGCCGGACGTCAGGGTCTTCGACGGCGTCGAGCGTGCTGATGATCCACCGTTCAAAGAGCGCGAGATAGTGATCGCGGTCCGGGAGTAGGTTGTGGTGGGTGAGTAGGCTGCGGACGTGCTCTACCCGTTTGCTGTTCGGTTCCTTATCCAGCGCCTCGTGGCTGAGGGGGATGTCGCCGGCGGCAAGGCGCCCGAGCAGATCACGGACGCCGGCCCTGCGGAGCCAGGTCAGGATACTTTCTGGTCGTTGGGCTCCGCAGAGGGCCGTGAGGAGTGTCGCCGCCGTCGTTTCGGGCCAGGGACTGATTCGTCAACGCGCAGCAGCACGGTCAGGTMGTCTCGTAGCGAGCAGCGGGCGCAGGTGTCCTGGCGGTAGTGCTCTGTCTCCKTGCYGCAACGTGTGCAGTGATAGTCCTGCGTGATGTCTGCGCGGTCAACACAAACAGGTTCGTTGGCGTGTTCCGGGGATCGTCCGGGGAGCATGCGGTTCGTGCCGCAGCCCGGGCAGKGGCCGTGCGTGCGCATGGCTGCTGTGAAACAGGTCCCACAGATCCTGCCTTCGGGCCAGCTGACCCGGTGTTTGCCGKCTGGCCGGGAGCATCGGTCGCACATGAACGCTCCTGTGGTGCGGGGACGGCCCCGTCTGATGGGTCGCGGGGTAATCTCAGCCGTCATTGCGGATCACGCGGGCGCGTTTGGGACGGATCGTCTTGTTTAGATCGACGACGTTGGCGTCGGAGGCGACCTTGCGGACTTTCGCGTCCGCGGCCGCGACGGTGATCAGGTCCTCGKGTCCGCAGCCGAAGATGTCGCAGAGGGCGGCGACCATCATCAGCGAGATCCGTTCCGGGCGCTGGGTGACCAGGCGGTAGACCTGCGAGGCCGACAGTTCGATGCCGCGTTCCTTCAACAAGGGGCTCAAGTCGGTGCTGTTGTGCAGTCCCCGGGCTGCCATCAGTTCCGGAAGCCGCCAGCGGTAGTCGATCTCTCGTTTCATGAGGATCAGTCTCCCATTCCGGCCAGCGCGTCCCGGACGGTGGAATCCAGGGCCCGGCGCAGCGTCTTGACCCGGTAGTCACTCGAGACCGAGGTGTAGAGGGCCGTGGTCGAGGCGTGCTCGTGGCCGGCCTGGTGCTGGACGAACAGGGGGTCCATGCCGGCTTCGATCAGGTGGGTGATGTAGGAACGGCGCAGCGAGTGGATGTCCAGGCCGGGGGAGAGGCCCAGGTCCTCGCAATAGCGGTTGAACCGGCGGTTCAACGCAGTCTCTGAAACAAGCGTGCCGCGTTCGGACGGAAAGAGATCCAGCCCGTCCGTCATGTGCGTGTGGCCGCGTTCCAGCCAGTCGGCGACGATTTCAGCTGACCAGTTGAACACGGTCAGGACACTCCGGCGCTTCKGGGAAGAACCCCGCATGGCCTTCCCGTAGCGGACCTGCAGGACCCCGTATTTGCCGAACTCGCGGGCGTGCGGGTTCCTGGCGAAATCGAAGGTCTGCAGGTGCCGGACCTCGTTGCGGCGCAGCCCCCAGCAGTCCGCGACCTTGAACAGGACCGCATCACGGTAGGCCGGGAGCCAGCCCTTCCGGCCCAGCGATACGATCCGGTCGACTTCATCGTCGGCACGGTCAAAGAAGGCCTGCAGCTCGCGGCGGGTGAACGGGCGCCGGACCGGGGACGATTCAGTGGCCTGGGCGTGGACGGCGCTGTTCCAATCGAAACAGACCTGCGAGGGATGCGCCCCGAAGTACTGTTCGCAGACCCTGTCCCAGCCGTAGTCAGGAGAAGCCGCGTAGGAGCAGAAGGCCCGCAGGGCGGCCTGATAGGACCGGATCGTGGACTGGGCGGTCTGCTTGACGCTGCGCAGGTCTCCGAAGAACTCGTCGACGTGGGACGGTGTCCACTGCCAGGGGTATTCGTTGGTGTATTCCTGGAACCGCGTCACTAGCCGTTCCCTGGAATCGATGGTGCCAAATGCCAGGTTCCGGCTCAGCTGCTGGTTGCGCCACCCGGTGAGCATCTKGGCGAACACCTGATCCTCGGGATGCAGGAACCGCACATCACCGAACTCCAGCACCCKGCCGGCAGAATCAACCGCCACAACAATCCTCCCTGACATTGCATTGGATKAATGAATCATGCAATTAGTGCAGGATCGTTGCAAATCCRCAGTTCAACGGCTCATGTTTGGGCGGGATGGATGACCGGACCGGCGCCCGGATGTCTCCGGCAGGATGCTTTGAACCATCCGCCGTTGGAGCATTTGCGCAGGTCGGAGGCGGTTTCGCCGATCGAAACGGTCCCGTAGTGATGGGAGGGGGCTCGGGGCCAGTGATATTGCATCCGATGCAATAATCATCATTATACTTTACATAATGTTGATTATCGGCGTTCAATAATCAGCCGGAAGTGGCTTAGCGGAGCCCCGACTCTGTGCGCCTCGTTGTGCGCCTCGGTGTGACCACAGCTACGTCTTCGTATTCGGCGCGCTTGAGCTGCGTCGCCAAAGTATCCGCGCCTGCCGCGACAATCAGAAGCCGCTGGGTTCCAACGGCGGAGAACATCCTCGGAAACCCACGCGCGAGGACGTGACGCACAAGCCCGCCGGCAACGTGKATCCATTCCAGCCAGGTTATGGACGCTCAAGCGTCACGGCACGCGAGAACTCACAAAACTCACATATGCTCATAGCGTTCGCTCAAACTCACAAGACACACAAGCACTCACAGGAGCCCGTCGATGGATAACCCGTTTCGACCCTCGGCAGGTGCCACACCGCCGGAAATCCTCGGCAGGGCCGGTGTGCTGGATGAGTTCGAGTACGGGCTGCGCCTGGGATCCGGCGCCCCMGGCCTCTTGACGATCTTCACCGGCGCCCGGGGAATCGGCAAGACCGTGATGATCGGCGCCGCCCACGATATCGCCCGCGAACACGGGTGGGCGGTGGTTTCCGAGACCGCCACCGCAGGTTTCATGGGGCGCATTGGCGAATCGATGCGCCAGCTCGCCGAAGAACTCGGCACTGGCCCGGTGGTCCGGCGCATCACTGCCGTGGCCGCCGCAGGTTTCAGCATCACCACGCAGCTCCCGCCTGAACGCCAGGTGGCGTGGCGGACCCTGGGACAGGACCTCCTTACGCTTCTTGACAAGCGAGGCACCGGCCTGGTCATCACGGTAGACGAGATTCATGCCGCCGACCGCGGCGAACTGGCCCAGCTGGCCGCCAGTGTCCAGCACTTCACCCAGGACCGGCTCCCCATCGGTTTGGTCTTCGCCGGACTGCCGGCCGCGGTGTCGGACCTGCTCAACGAGGGAGTCGCCACGTTCCTCCGCCGGGCCGACAAGATAGACCTTCACGCTGCCGCCGTGCGGGAAGTGGAAGAGTCGTTCGCCCACACCTTCGCCGAAGCATCCTTCGAGGTCTCCCCCGCCCTGGTCCGCCGTGCAGCAGACGCCACGGGAGGGTATCCGTTCCTCATCCAACTGGTCGGATACTTCCTCTGGAAGGAAGCGGAGATCAACCAGGGAACACTCACTCCCGAGTCAGTCGAGCGCGGTATTGCGGCGGCAAACCGGCGCAACGCCCGCACCGTGATCGAAGCCGCACTCGCCACCGTCTCCCCCAAAGACCTGGACTTCCTGCACGCCATGGCAGAGGACGACGGACCCTCCGCGGCCGGGGACATCGGCCGGCGCATCGGCGCCAGGACAAATCTCGTCGCGAACTACCGCTCAAGACTGCTGGCAGCGGGCCTCATTGAAGCCGCCGGCCACGGAAAAGTCGACTTCGCCATCCCCGGCCTGCGCCAACATCTCAGGGCACAAACCAGAGACTAAGCCTTTTGGGGACAGCGGTGCTGGCCTGCTGTGGACAAGCCGGCAAGCCACCGCCTTGTTCAGGCGCCGACGTAAGCCGCGAGGTGCTGGCCGGTGAGTGTTGAACGTTCGGCGACGAGGTCGGCGGGTGTGCCCTCAAAGACCAGTGTGCCGCCGTCGTGGCCTGCGCCGGGGCCAAGGTCGATGATCCAGTCGGCGTGCGCCATGACCGCCTGGTGATGCTCGATGACGATGACCGACTTGCCCGAATCCACGAGGCGGTCCAAAAGACCAAGCAACTGCTCGACGTCGGCCAGGTGCAKGCCGGTGGTCGGCTCGTCGAGGACGTAGACGTCGCCYTTTTCGGCCATCTGGGTGGCGAGCTTGAGYCGCTGCCGTTCGCCGCCGGACAGCGTGGTGAGGGGCTGGCCGAGCGTCAGGTAGCCGAKGCCGACGTCGGCGAGCCGGCCCAGGATCTTGTGCGCGGCGGGTGTTTTGGCCCCGCCGTCGTCGAAGAAGTCCACGCCCTCGGCCACCGACATCCCGAGGACTTCAGCGATGTTCCGGCCGCCCAGCCGGTACTCMAGCACCGAGGCCAGGAACCGCTTCCCGTCGCACTCCTCGCAAACGGATTCGACCGTCGCCATGACTCCCAGGTCGGTATAGATGACGCCGGCGCCGTTGCACGCGGRGCATGCGCCCTCGGAGTTGGAGCTGAAGAGCGCCGGTTTCACCCCGTTGACCTTCGCGAACGCCTTCCGGATCGGGTCCAGCAGCCCGGTGTACGTCGCCGGGTTGCTCCGCCGTGAGCCGCGGATCGCGCTCTGGTCGACCACAACTACGCCCTCGCGGCCGTCGATCGAGCCGTGGATCAACGAGCTCTTCCCGGAGCCGGCGACGCCAGTGACGGCACAGAGCACCCCGAGCGGAATGTMGACGTCCACATCCTTGAGGTTGTGCATGGACGCGCCGCGGATCTCCAGCGTGCCCGACGACGAACGCAGCAAGCCCTTGAGGCTGGYCCGGTCGTCGATGTGACGCCCGGTGATGGTCTCGCTCCCCCGCAGCCCCTCCACCGTGCCCTCGAAGCACACGTTGCCGCCCCCGGTGCCGGCGCCGGGGCCGAGGTCGACGACGTGGTCGGCGATCGCTATCATCTCCGGCTTGTGCTCCACGACGAGCACGGTGTTGCCCTTGTCGCGAAGTTGGAGCAGCAGCCTGTTCATCCGCTCGAYGTCATGGGGATGCAGGCCGATCGACGGCTCGTCGAAGACGTAGGTGACGTCGGTCAGCGAGGAGCCGAGATGGCGGATCATCTTGGTCCGCTGTGCCYCTCCCCCGGACAGGGTGCCCGCCGGCCGGTCAAGGGAGAGGTAGCCCAGGCCGATCCCCGCGAATGAGTCGAGGATGTGCTGGAGTCCGGCGAGCAGCGGGGCCAMGGAGGGTTCGTCAAGGCCGCGGGCMCAGTCGGCGAGGTCGCTGATCTGCATGGCGCAGGCCTCTGCGATGTTCTTCCCCTTGATCTTCGAGGACAACGCCTCCTTGCTGAGCCGGGTGCCGCCGCATTCGGGGCAGGTCGTGAACGTGATCGCCCGTTCCACGAACGCGCGCACGTGCGGCTGCAGCGCGTCGACGTCCTTGGATAGCATCGACTTCTGGATCTTCGGGATCAACCCCTCGTACGTGAGGTTGATGCCCTCGACCTTGATCTTTGTCGGTTCCTTGTAGAGGAGGTCGTCCAGTTGCTTCTTGGTGAACTTGCTGATCGGCTTGTCCATGTCGAAGAAGCCGGAACCGCTGAAGATGCGGCCGTACCAGCCGTCCATGCTGTAGCCGGGGATCGTGAGTGCACCTTCACTGAGTGACTTGGTGTCGTCATACAGCGCCGTGAGGTCGAAGTCAGTCACCGAGCCCATGCCCTCGCAGCGCGGACACATGCCGCCCTGGTACACCACGTCGCGCACCACGTTCCTCTCGACCCTGCCGCCCTTCTCGGTGCTCATCACCCCGCTCGCCTTGCGCGTCGGGACGTTGAAGGAGAACGCGGTGGGCGAACCGATGTGCGGCTGCCCGAGCCGGCTGAAGAGGATGCGGAGCATGGCGTTGGCGTCGGTGGCGGTGCCGACGGTCGAGCGCGGGTTGGCGCCCATCCGTTCCTGGTCGACGATGATCGCCGTCGTCAGGCCTTCCAGGAGGTCGACGTCGGGCCGTTGGAGCGTCGGCATGAAGCCCTGCACGAAGGCGCTGTAGGTCTCGTTGATCATCCGCTGCGACTCCGCGGCGATCGTGCCGAACACCAGGGAGCTTTTACCCGAGCYGGAGACGCCGGTGAACACCGTCAGGCGTCGCTTCGGGATCTCGATGCTGACATCCTTGAGGTTGTTCTCGCGGGCGCCCTGCACGCGGATCATGTCGTGGGTGTCGGCAATCTGCTGCGCGGGCGCCTCCGTGTCCGTCCCCGTGGCCATGCTCATGGTGTCTCCATCTGTTCTACGGGCCCGCCTTCGCGGTCCCTGTCGGCGTCGCTGTGCTCTATCTAACCAGCATCGGGGGCGGCCCCGGCCCTGCTTTATAGGCGGGGCTGCGGAGGGCTCAGCGCGGTTCCTGGATGCGGATCAGGTTGCCCGCGGGATCGCGGAAGGCGCAGTMACGGACCCMGTAGGGTTGGTCGGTGGGCTCCTGGACGACCTCGGCGCCGCTGGCCTGCAKCCGCTCGAACGTGCCGTCGACGTCGGTCGTGGCCAGGAGGACCCGTGCGTAGGTGCCCTTGGCCATCATCTCGGCGATGGTGCCGCGCTCGCCGTCGGTGATGCCGGGGTCCGCGGCCGGCGGTTCCAGCACGATTGACGTGCCCGGTTGCCCGGCGGGGCCGACCGTAAGCCACCGCATCCCGCCGTAGCCGACGTCGTTGCGGACCTCGAAACCGAGGGTGTCGCGGTAGAAGGCCAGAGAGGCGTCCGGATCGGTGTGTGGGAGGAAACTCGAGTGAATGGTGATGTCCATGGCGTTCATGCTAGCTGCGGCTCGGGGGCCCGCGCTTCTCGATTCCTGACCGGTCGGGTGACCTGTTTCGCCACGCAGGACGGCATGCCCGCCGTCGTGCGCGTTGCCTCCCGCCGGAAGACGCTGGGAGGCACCCCGACCAGCTCGGT
Organism: Arthrobacter sp. 10T413_2; assembly: GCF_056394205.1. Taxonomy (NCBI): domain Bacteria; kingdom Bacillati; phylum Actinomycetota; class Actinomycetes; order Micrococcales; family Micrococcaceae; genus Arthrobacter; species Arthrobacter sp. 10T413_2. The sequence goes on from NZ_JBFTHK010000089.1 coordinate 7,692, forward strand.
GAAGCGGCTGCTGAAGGTACCCAGCGAGGAGCAGCCGACGGCGAAGCAGACCTCAGTGACGCTGAGGTCGCCGAGGCGCAGCAGTGCCATGGCGCGCTCKATCCGGCGCGTCATCAGGTAGCTGTACGGGGACTCACCGTAGGCCAGACGGAATTCGCGGCTGAGGTGCCCGGCGGACATGTGCACGCCGCGGGCAAGGGCCTCGACGTTGAGTGGCTGCGCGTACTCCCTATCCATCCGGTCGCGGACGCGGCGCATCCGCGCGAGATCGCGGAGGCGTTGCTCRTCTCGTGGCTGCGGATCGCTTTGCTGCGGATCGGGGGCGGGCATGCTGGTCACATCTGTGATCGTGCTACGCTCCGCCGGACTTGTCCAGTGCCGCCGGCGCCCCCGAATCTCCGTCCCATGCATTGTCTTTGACGCCGGGCTCACTGAGAATGAACCATGACGGTCTACCTGAGGTCTTTGGAAACTGCAGTCCCGCCAACCATTCTGGTCCAGCCCGAGGCTAGGGCCGTGTTCGCCGCCCAGCCGGGCCTGACGCGGCTCGGATCCCGCCTCGTCAACACCTGTTTTGACTCCGCAGCCATCGACACCCGGCATACGGCCGTCAAAGAGCTCACCACCGACAGCCGGGCGCAAGATCCGCAATTCTTCGACCCTGCTACTGGCCTGCTGCTCAGCCCCAGCACCAAGGTCCGGAACGATATCTTCGCCACGGAAGCCACCAAGCTCTTCATTGAAGCCGCCCAGAAAGCCCTGGATGCCTGCCCGGGGGTCGATGTGCTGGACGTAACCCACCTGATCACCGTTTCCTGTACCGGATTTTTCAATCCCGGGCCGGACTACAAGATCGTCCGCGCCCTGGGCCTGAACCCGGCTGTTCAGCGGTACCACCTGGGCTTCATGGGCTGCTACGCCGCGTTCCCGGCGTTACGGGCGGCGAAGTCTTTTTGTGAGGCAGATCCCGAGGCGGTGGTGCTGGTGGTCTGCGCCGAACTGTGCTCACTCCACGTCCGGACCTCCAACGACCCCGACACCATCATGGGGTCGGCGCTGTTTGCCGACGGCGCCGCTGCCGCCGTCATCACCGCCCGGGACATCCCCGGTGAACCMGCCCTGCTGCAACTGGACCATTTCGAAACCGTCCTGACGCCGGTCGGGGAGGAATCCATGGCGTGGAACATCGGCGACGAAGGCTTCGAGATGGTCCTGGGGAACTATGTCCCGCACATCATCGATGACCACATCATCGGCGCCCTCGAACCTCTCTTGTCACGGGACGGCTCGCTGCACGGACTCCCCTACGGCGACATCCAGCACTGGGCCATCCATCCCGGCGGCCGGAGCATCCTGGACAAGGTCCAGTCCAGGCTGGAGCTCAGCGACGAACAACTTGTCCCCGCCCGTGAAACACTGCGCAACTTCGGCAAMATGAGCAGTGCCACCGTCCTGTTCGTCATCAAGCACATCCTTGACCTGCCGGCCGCCGGTGAGGACGGGGACGGCACAGGCGTTCCTGCCGTCCAGCCGGGTGCGGAACGGATCTGCTCCATGGCCTTCGGCCCGGGCCTGACCGTGGAAACGGCGCTCTTCACCCGGCTTCCGGTGCACCGGGCCGCCGCAGCCGCGGAAACTCCCGACGCCGAGACCGCTGGCGCAGATCCGGCGCAGCCCGTCTCGGTGCGGGCCTGAAAGCGGCCACGCTGAAACCCTCCAACGTGCGGCAGTTCACGACGGATCGACTCCGTTCAGTCCTTCTGCGGGACCGCGCGTCCGACGCCGTCGAGGAAATGGACCTGCCCGGCTGCGATCCCGGCCGCCTGGAGCGCACCTATGCCCAGTTCGCGCTCGTCAACCGTGCGGTCGCCGGGTGGCGCGGCATCTATCGGCGCCGTGTGCGGCCGCGGCTGACCCCGGACACCCCGATGACCCTGCTGGACATCGGTTGCGGCGGGGGCGATGTTCCGGTGCTGCTGTCGCGTTGGGCCGGCCGGGACGGTCTGCGCCTCGACATCACGGCMATTGACCCGGATCCGCGGGCAAGCCTGTTCGCCACGGACCGGCACGCGTCGGCGGGCATCACCTTCCGCCAGGCGGCCGCCGCGGAGCTTGTCGCAGAGGGCCGCAGCTATGACTTCGTGATGTCCAACCATGTACTGCACCACCTGGACGGACTGCCGGGATTCCTGGCAGAATCCGCCAGGCTGTCCCGCGGCATGGTGATCCACAACGACATCCGCCGCAGCCCCGCCGCCTACGCGCTCTTCGGCGCCGCCTCCTGGGTGTTCACCGGCTCCTACATCCGGCAGGACGGGCTGACCTCGATCCGGCGAAGCTTCACCGCAGCGGAACTGACTGCCGCCGCTCCCCCGGGCTGGACGGTTGCCCGCCACACCCCCTTCCGCAACCTCCTTCTGCTGGACACCGCCGACGCCGGCTACCCGGAAGGACCACCCGCCGGTGGCTGATGTGCTGATCATCGGCGCCGGCCCGGTGGGACTCTTCATGGCCGCCCTGCTGCTCCAGGAGGGGGTTGAGGTGCAGGTCCTGGAGCAGCGGAGCGCCCCGGAGCCCCATTCGCGGGCTATCGGCATCCATCCGCCGGCCCTCGAGGCGCTCGCCCGCGCAGGAGTCGGGGAAACGCTGGTTGCCGAGGGCATTCAGATCCGCCGCGGAGTCGCCCTGGCCCGCGGAARGACGCTCGCCACGATGTCCTTCGCCGGAGTCTCGGATCGCTTCCCGTTCGTGCTGTCCCTGCCTCAGGGCCRTACCGAGGCGCTGCTGGAACAGCGGGTCAACGAGCTCGACGGCGGCGCTGTGCACCGCGCCGTCCGTGTCACCGGGTTGTCCGACGACGGCGTCCGGGTCACGGTGGAAGCCGCATCCCCGAGGGGCGCCCGCCGCTACACGGCGCCGCTGGTCATCGCCGCCGACGGGGTGCGGTCCACAGTGCGGTCCGTGCAGGGCATCGCCCTGCGCACCAAGGACCATCCGGACAGCTACCTCATGGGCGACTTCGCGGACGGGACCGGGTTTGGTCCCGACGCGGCTTTGTTCCTGGCCGGTGCGGGAATAGTGGAGTCGTTTCCCCTGCCCGGTCGGCTGCGCCGCTGGGTGGTCCGGCTGGGCCCCGGAGACTTCATTGCCCGTGAGCTTGCTGCCCGTGACCCGGCCGCCGACGATCGCGCCGGCGATGCCCGGTGGCTGATGCAGTGCGTGCGGGACCGGACGGGACTCGAGATCGACCCCGGGACCAACAGCATGCTCAGCAGCTTTGGCGTCCGCACCCGCCTGGTGCGCCGGATGGCGGCCGGCCGGGTGGTGATGATCGGGGATGCGGCCCACGAGGTGAGCCCCATCGGCGGGCAGGGCATGAACCTGGGCTGGCTGGATGCCGCGGACCTGGCGCCGATCATGACGGCGGCGGCGCGCGGCCACGATGTAGCGGACCGTCTGCGGACTTTTGAACACGCCCGCCTGAAAGCGGCCGCTAAGGCTGCCCGCCGGGCGGAAATCAACATGGCCCTGGGCCGGCCCCTCGCGGACGGCCTCTTGRCAGTCCGGAACCGGGTCATCGGCGGCGTGGCCGCAGTCCCGGCGGTGAATTCGTTKATCGCCCGCCGGTTCACCATGCATTGAAGCTCCCGTGGCTGACCGGCCCATGGGTTTCAGTGTCGCGGAATAGACTGTGCACATGGACGGCCTCTCCGTGCCGCGGCGGCGCCGCACAGTGTTCCGCACAGTGTTCCGCACACTGTGCAGCGCAGCGTCCGCCGTGGCMGTACTGGGTGCCGCAGCGTCCTGCAGCACGGGCACCGGTGGCGGGTCCGCGGGCACGCCCTCCGCTCCAACAGCCGCAGCGACAGCCACCGCCGCCGCGCCGGTGACCGTTGAAATCAACCAGTTTCGCGACAACTACAGCAATCAGATCATCGAAATCCAACTCACGAACACCACGGTCGCTCCTCTGACGGTCCTCGGTGCTKAACTGAGCACGCCGCTCTTCGCGGCCCCGATCGCCTGGCCCGCGACCGCCGGYGGTATCGTGCTGCCGCCCGGCCAGACGAAGAGCCTGCCKGCACCATTATCCGCGCCGGAATGTAACAGCACTGACGCATCCCACGGGGTGCCCGGGGACGAAACCAGCGGGACCACCCGAACCACCGGATCAGCGCAGGTGACCCTCCGGCTGGCGCCGCCAGCAGCCGCTACAACAGACCCGGCCACCGGCCCAACCACGGCTGAAGATCCGTTCGGGGTCCTGGCGCGTAACAACGCTGAGATGTGCCTGACCCGCGAAGCCGCAGCGGTGGCGGCTTTCGCCCTGGCTCCGGACCTTAAGGTCGCCGCGGACGGGCGGACCGCCGTCGTGCGTCTGCTCGTTACACCGGCCGCCGCCAAGGCAGGGGGCAGCGGCGGTGCTGACGCGGGTGAGTTGGCGATAGACAGGATTGAGGAAACCACCCTGTTGGCCGAGTCCCCGGTTGCTCCGTGGCCGCGGGCGGTKACGGTTCGCGCCGGCGGGGCGGCGACGGAACTGCGGCTTGGAATCCGGCCCGCCCGCTGCGATCCCCATGCCGTGGCCGAAGACAAAGTGGGCACACTCCTGCCGCTGCTCATCACGGTGGCGGGCCGGGAGGGCGTCCTAAAGATCGCTGCCGGCGGCAAACTTCGGGGGCAGATCTACGAATTTGTTACAACTGCTTGCGGCCGCCAGTAGTCTGAGGGCATGTCCATTGATGCCAGGCCCACCGACTACAGCGCCGCCCGGATCCAGGAGACCGTCCAGGAGATCTTGAGCGCGGGCATCCTGCCGCCGATCGTTCAGGCCGGGCATCCGGTCCTCCGGCACGTGGCCGCGCCGTTCGAAGGCCAGGTGACCGACGCCGAACTCGGTCACCTCATCGACCTCATGCGCAGCGTGATGCACAAGGCACCGGGCGTTGGCCTGGCAGCACCCCAACTCGGGATCCCCCTGCAGATCGCCGTCCTGGAGGACCAGTTTGCCGTCGATCCCGAGGTGGCTGCCGTCCGCGGACGGGAACCGCTGCCGTTCTTTGCCATGCTGAACCCGCGCTATCAGTCCCTTGGCAGGACGTCCGTGGCGTTCTACGAAGGGTGCCTCTCCGTCGGCGGCCTGCAGGCTGCCGTGCTGCGGCCGGAGTCGGTCCAGCTCGACTTCACAACACCGGACGGCACACAGCTGCAGCGGACTTTCACTGGCTGGCAGGCCCGGATTGTCCAGCACGAAACCGACCACCTGCACGGCATCCTGTACCTCGACCGGGCCGAGCTGCGCTCCATCAGCAACAATGCTGAATACTCAGCCCGCTGGGCCCAGCCGGACATCAGCCGTGCCMGGCAGGAACTCGGTTTCCTGCCGGGCACRGCGGAGGACTAGGCTGCGGTGCCGGGTTCTTCCCGGACGGCAGGTAGCGGGCCCACCACTTGAGGATTTCGTCGAAGCGCTGCTTGCGGTGGTGCGGGGTGCCGGAGCGCGATAGCTCGTGGTTCTCGCCCGGGAAGACCAGGAATCCGGTCTCAACCCCCTGCTGCTTGAGGGCCGTGAAGTAGCGCTGGCCCTGCTCCACGGGGCAGCGGAGGTCATCCTCGCTGTGGATCACCAGCGACGGCGTCCGCACGTTGTCCACTCGCGCCATCGGACTCTGGGCGGCCATCTGCTCCGCCGTACGGCCCGTGTACTCACCGCCGAAGAACCAGCCGATATCCGAGGACCCGGTGAAGCTCACCGGATCCAGGAAGCCGCGTTCCACGATGGCTGCCCGGAAGCGGTGATCGTGGCTGATGGTCCAGGCTGTCAGGTAGCCKCCATAGGATCCGCCCATGATGCCGACGTTGGCAGCATCCAGTTCGTCGAACTTCTCCACGGCCCCGTCCAGGAAGGCCAGAACGTCCTGCATGTCCACGGTGCCCATCCGCTCCTTGATGGACCGTCCGTGGGCCTGCCCGTAGCCGGCCGAGCCCCGCGGGTTGCACATGAGCACGGCGTAGCCGGCCMCGGCATAGACCGGCGCTTCGTCGAACAAGGCCACGCTGAACTGGGCAAACGGGCCGCCGTGAAGGTTCAGCAGCACCGGGTGCGGACCGGGGCCCGCAGGTTTCACGAGCCAGCCATGGACCGGGTAGCCGTCGGCCGAAGGCATCGTGAGTTCCTGCGGCTCGTTGATGTCCGCAACGCTCCGCAGCGGCGCGGAGAAATCCGTCAGCCGCCGCAGCTGCCCGCCGTCGAGCACGGCAACGTCGCCGGCCGTGGTGGAGTCGCTGAAGCTCACTACGAGGGAGCCTCCGGCGTCGACGGCGCCGGTGACTACCCGGTTGCCGTCCAGGAGCACGGTGTGGCCGCCGCCGGCGAGGAACTCGTGCAGTTCCACGGTTCCCCGCGCGTTGTTCAGCACCAGGGCGCCCGCGGCGCCACGCAGTTCGATCCGGCTCCCGCCGGACAGGTCCAGGGTCTCCACATMGCTGAGGGCTGTAGCCTGGCCGCCTGTGGCCGGCATGGCAAACAAGGCGGTGTTCCTGGCAACAAAGTCGTGTCCTGAGGGTCCGAGATCCTGGGCCAGGAAGAAGAGCCACTGCCCATCCGCCGACTGGCGGACGGCACTGACGCTCTGCTGCCCAGCCCCGGCCGGTCTGATGGCCTCCGGCTCCCCGCCGGCKGCGGGGACCGAGTAAATGCCGCTCACGAGGTCGGTGTCGCGCCCTTCGTGGAGGGCCGCGGTGAAGAAGATCGTGCCGCCGTCGGCGCTGAAGCTTGCGCCGTCGTGATCGGCTGCCCCGCTGGTGAGTTGCCGGGCGGCGGGCAGCAGGCTGGCGGCGGGCTCATGCGGATCGGCCGCGGCGCCGAGGGCCTTCAACGCGCGTCCGGCCGGGGCGGCCTTCGGTTCAGCGTCAAGCGGCGGCACGTCCACGAGGAACAGCTGGAGCGGTTTGTCGGCGGTATAGCCAAGACCGTTCATCCGGTACTTGAAGTCGGTGATGAGCCGGGCGTCCTCGMTGCCTGCACCGACGCCGTCGACGCTGCCGTACCGGCCCTCCTCCGGGGTCCTGGCACTGAAGACGATGCTCCCGGAATCGGGCGACCAAGCAAACGAGCTGACACCCAGCGGTGCGGCCGTGAGCTGCTGGGGTTCGCCGCCGGCCGCTTCCACGACATGGAGCTGCGGCTTCCCGCCCGCGGCCGCCCGCAGGAACGCAAGGGCCCGGCCGTCCGGGGAAAAATCCGGCGCCGTGTCACGGAAGCCGCGGGTCAGGCGGCGCGGCCGCCGGTCCGGATCGAGGGGGTCCCGACCCGGGTCCGAGCCAAGCGGGAGCGTCCACAACTGGCCCACGTAAGTGTCGGCATCGAAGTCCGGGCGAATCACGGACACGACGGCACGTGAGCCGTCCGGATGCACGGCAGGGGCGGAAACGGAATTGAGCAGCGGTAGATGTTCAGATTTCACGCTTGCGAGCCTAACCCGGGGCGCGCAGGCTGTGAAATAMCTCACGCCGGTCCGRTGTGGCGCGGACACGGGACATGTCCCCTGTCCCGCCGATACCGCCGGCATGTCTTATCCCTTCGATCAGCTCCTATTTCGAGAGTGTTTCTCGCGCCGTGAATCCACCGTAGGCTCGGTCTTGGGCGGTTTGGAACCACGGCTTGGAGGCTTTGCTCATGTCGCGAATCATGCGGTTMGACCACGTCGGCGTCACGGTCCAGGACCTCGACAAGGTGACAGCGTTCTTCGTTGGACTCGGTCTGGAGATTGAGGGCCGGACGTTCGTGGAGGGCGAGTTCATCGACACGGTCATAGCAATCCCTGATTCCCGCACAGAGATCGTGATGTTGCGAACGCCTGACGGAGGTGCAGGGGTGGAGCTTTCCAGCTTCGTCCGGCCCGACCCCGAGCCGGGATCGCCCGCCGCCATGGCCAACGAACTCGGGCTGCGCAGTGTCGCCTTCGAGGTCGATGATCTCCAGGCGCACGTCGATCGGCTKGCCGGGGAGGGGTACGGGCTGGTCGGTGGCATCGGCCAGTATGAGGACGTCTGGCGCATGGCCTACGTGCGGGGTCCAGAGGGAATCATCGTGGCCCTGGCTGAGCGGATCAGCTGACGCGGCGATCCCAGAACGCTGATTCCGCTGGGCTGATTCCGCGCAGCGCCCCCGGAATCCGCGCTTAGGATGAAGGTATGCCTCCCKCCCGCGACTTCCCCCTGCTGTGCCCGGTGTGCAGGACCAGCCTGCGGTCCAGCGACGCTGGCGCCCCGTCCCTGCAGTGCGGCGCCGGCCACAGCTTCGATGCCGCCAAGCAGGGGTACTTCAACTTTCTGGTCGGTAAGGGGACGGTATTTGAGGCGGACAGCGMAGACATGGTCGCGGCCCGCTTCGACTTCCTCTCCGCAGGGCACTATCAGCCGCTGGCCGATGCCGTTGCCGAGGTGGCCTTGCCGGCGCTCGCAGCTTCACCGGGCGGGCGGCCCACGGTGCTGGATGCCGGAACGGGCACAGGCCACTACCTCAGGACGCTGCTGGACAGGTTTGCACCGGACGGGGCTGAATCCGAGGGGGCCGACCCCGAGCGCCCTTCGGCGGGTAGTGTTTCGGCTGCGGCCATCGGCCTGGACATTTCCAAGTTCGCGCTGCGCCGCGCCGCCAGGATGAACCCGGAAGCCCTCAACGTGGCCGGGGATGTCTGGCAGCCGCTGCCGGTCGAGGACAACGCCGTCGACGTCGTTACGGTGGTCTTTGCGCCGCGCAACGCGCCGGAGTTCGCCCGGGTGCTCCGGCCCGGCGGCCGCCTCGTGGTGGTGACGCCCCGGCCCGGCCACCTGGCCGAGATCGCCKGACAGACCGGGATGCTGGGGATCGAGCCGGCCAAGGACGAGCGGCTCKCGGCATCCCTGKGCACGCACTTCGCTCCCGTCGGAGCCCGGGATCTGGACCTGGCGCTGACCCTGAGCCCGCGCGACGTCACCAACCTTGCCCTGATGGGTCCGGCCGGACACCATCTGGACCGGGCCGCCCTCGCGGCGCTTGAKGCCGGACTTCCGCCGCGCACCGCCGTCTCGGCCCGATTCCGGATCAGCGTCTTCGAACCGGTTCCCGCGAGCTGACCCGTCGCGACGCCGGGGCAAGCCCGCACCGCTGAACCCGTCACCGGGGCGGGGAATCAGCCCGGCACGTAACGACTTGGCCACGTTGTCCATCAATTTTCGGCGCCCGGGTCCAGCCGTTGCCCTTCAGTTTAGGATGGAAAGACAGTTACTGAGGGGCTGTGTTTTCAGCTCCCGGAACTCAAGGGGGAATTGATGTCTGTATGGCTGGTCGAGAACTGGTGGGCGCTGTGGCTCACCCTGTTCCTCCTGTTTGCCGTGGTCGAGATGCTCACCCTGGACCTGTTCTTCATCATGCTCGGCGGAGGTGCCCTCGCCGGACTGGTGGCGGACTTCGCCGGCGCCGATCTGTGGTTGCAGATCATCGCCTTCTGCGTTGTGTCCCTGCTGATGATCGGCTTTGTCCGGCCGGTGGCCCTCAAGCATCTCCATAAGGGCCCGGCGGACCAGCGCAGCAACATCGAAAGACTCATCGGCGAATCCGCCCTCGTCATGKAGGCAGTGAGCGAGACCGGCGGCCTCGTCAAGATTGGCGGGGACGTCTGGAGCGCCCGGTCCGAATCCGGGGTGCTCTCGCCCGGCCAGCAGGCCGTGGTCAGCGCCATCGACGGTGCCACGGCGATCGTGGCTCCGCAGCCGGAGTCGGCCATCCAATAAAGAGGCGGCAGGACATCCTGCCGGCACCGGCAACGGGCCGCACCGCCGCGGATCTGCCACAGCGACACCAAAATCAAACAACTGGGGAATAGGTGATGTATGGATATCGCAATCGCAATTGTGCTGCTGGTACTGATTGCGTTCGTAATTATTGTGCTGGTCCGGTCGGTCCGGATCATTCCGCAAGCCCGGGCCGGCGTCGTTGAACGGCTGGGCAAATACCAACGCACCCTGAATCCCGGCCTCACCCTGCTCATTCCGTTCGTGGACCGCCTGTTGCCGCTGCTGGACCTCCGCGAGCAGGTGGTTTCCTTCCCGCCGCAGCCCGTCATCACCGAGGACAACCTGGTGGTTTCGATCGACACCGTGGTGTACTTCCAGGTCACCGATGCCCGCGCCGCCACCTATGAGATCGCGAACTACATCCAGGCCGTGGAGCAGCTCACCACCACAACACTGCGCAACGTGGTCGGCGGGCTCAACCTCGAGGAAGCGCTGACGTCGCGCGACCAGATCAACGGCCAGCTCCGCGGAGTGCTCGACGAGGCGACGGGACGATGGGGCATCCGCGTCTCCCGGGTGGAGCTCAAAGCCATCGATCCGCCCCACTCGATCCAGGACTCGATGGA
>NZ_JBFTHK010000090.1:0-17508 GCF_056394205.1 Arthrobacter sp. 10T413_2
GTTGGTCCGGCCTTGTCCCTATCAGCGGTCAACAAGTGCCTCCGGACCCGGCGACAACACCCCCCGGATCATCAGTGACAGGGCAGGAAAGTCATACCGGGTCCAGCGACCATGTCCCCGACGGTCGGGAACCCAATAAATGTAACGGGAAGCTTTGGACCAACGTCCGACAAATGAAACTGGAAAGCCATCGGTACTGTCCGTCGTCCAACTTGTCCTCAGCCTCTGCGYCTTGGTGGCAACCGGCGCCGTGGCCATCCTGTGGAATCCGATCGATGCAGACTTCATCAATCGCGCCGACAATGCGGGGTGGKACGAAACCATGCTCCTGCCTCACCAAACGGAGCTCTCGCTCGTCGTCAACGCGTCGGTTCTTGCAACGTTTGTCCTCGTCGTGACCGCGTTCCATGGCGTGCTGGCCACACGCCGACGGGCCGGGGTGAGAACTCCTCTCCAGTTCGTCGCGTTCACGCCTCACAGCAAGGCCCCTGATGTGGATCTTGAACTCGGGMAATGAACTTCCACGGAACGGATGGGAACCGGGTGGCATCTTCCGAAGTCGCCGCGCAGGTCCTTGACCGGCGCAGTTATCGCCGGACAACCTTGGTGCATGACAGTTCGAGGCATCGCCGCCGCGGCAGCCACTTCTCGCTCTTCACGCACTGCGCCCCGGCGCCACGGGCTTCCTGAGAACCTGCTCCTGAGGGTAGCCCGACGCCGCCGCCAGAGTGCTTGTCGGCGCGGCGTTCTCGTGACTGGATGCGGCCCTCGCGAGTTGGACTGAGCACAACGCGGCTGTCCTATTTCGCGATGCGCTCGATATCGCTTTCGAGGCTGTTCGACGCGAAGGCGCCTGCGTACGCTAGTGGAAAAGCAAGGAGCGCCCGATGCGGAAAATCATTATGGCCATGCAGGTGTCCTTGGACGGGTTCTTTGAGGGCCCGGACCGGGACCTCAGTTGGCACATGGTCGACGACGAACTGCACCGCCACTTCAACGAGCAGCTCGCTGCCATGGGCGCGTTCCTGGACGGCCGTGTCACCTACGAGTTGATGGCGGAGTTCTGGCCGACAGCGGACGCCGACCCCGATGTCAACGCTCCGATGGCCGAGTTCGCCCACATCTGGCGGGAGATGCCCAAGATCGTGTATTCCCGGACGCTGACGACAGCCGGCTGGAACACCACCGTGGTGCCGGAGGTCGTGGCAGAAGAAGTCCTGGCACTGAAGTCGCAGCCGGGCGGCGACCTGGCCCTGGGCGGAGCGAATCTCGCGGACACTTTCCGGCGGCTCGGACTGATCGACGAGTACTGGCTGTACGTCCATCCAGTTCTCGTGGGACGGGGCAATCTCCTGTTCAAGCCTGAGGACAAAACAGTCCAGCTCCGGCGACTGGAGGCCCGGACCTTCGGCAACGGAGTAACCCTGCTGCGCTACGCCGCGTAATCATCCCTGCGGAACGTCCGGGCGGCACTTCTTAAGCATTTCTTAATTGCCTCGCGGAAGAGTGGAAACCGGCGCCAGCCTGGCGCCCTTGTCCCGAACCGGAGGATCCCATGACTGGACCCGCCCCTGTTGAACGCGATACAGCACTAGGTCGTCCGGACACTGTGCGACCAGACACAGTGCGTCCCGCCGCGCGGCCGCAGCTGCTGGCCCTCCCCCAGGTCCGCCACTGGCTGCTGCTGGGCCTCCTGCTCTCCGCCGCCGTCCTGGCTCTCGGCCTGGCGGCGCAGCTGACGCCGGGCTTCAGCGCCACCGAGCTCGGCGTAGATCAGGACCTCAGCCAGCATCACGCCGCGGCCCTGACCGCCGTCGCGATGATACTGAACGTCGTGTTTGGGCCGGTCGCCGGCGTCGCGCTGATCGCCGCCGTCACCCTGTGCATCTGGCTGTTCCGCGGCGGACTGGTCAAGGCGATAGCGTTCGGCCTGGTGGCAGTGTCCGGCTGGGTGGCCAGCGAATTCTTCAAGATCCTCGTGGCCCGCCAGCGGCCGAACCCCGCGCTGCTGTTMGATCCTTTGGCACCGGAAACCGGCTCCAACAGCTTCCCCAGCGGCCACGTGTCCTTTGCCGTCGCTCTCGGCTTCGCGCTGTATTTCCTGGCCCGCGGGACCCGCTGGGCCAAGGTGACAGCCTTCGCGGCCGCGGCGATGGCGCTCATCGTGGCGTGGTCCAGGCTGTACATCGGCGTCCACTATCCCTCCGACGTCACGGCATCATTCCTGGCTGCGAGCGCAGCCGTGGTCATGCTCACCGGGCTCTGGAACATTGCCGCGCCGCGGATCGCGGACCGGCTACCGGCCCGTGCCGTCGGCCGCCCGCTGGCCTCTGAGCCGGCATCTGAGAGGAAGTAACCCCCTGCACACCGTGGACATTTCAGCCCTCCTTCCGGCCGCGCAGGCCGCCGGCGCACCGTCGCTGCTGGATCCGGCGAGCCTGCTCGCCGGTCTGGGCCCGGGAGYCTTGGGCGTCATCGCGCTCATGGTCTTCATCGAGTCCGGCGTGCTCTTTCCCTTCCTGCCCGGAGACTCGCTGCTCTTCACCGCCGGGCTCCTGCACCAGCAGCTGCACCTGACGCTGCCGGTGCTGATCGGCGTCGTCACCKCGGCCGCCGTCGTCGGGGACCAGGTGGGGTACATGCTGGGCCGGACCTTCGGCCGGCGATGGTTCAAGGACGATGCCCGGATCCTGAAGACGGCCCACCTGACCACCACGGAAGACTTCTTCCGGCGGCACGGCGGCGCCGCCGTCGTGCTCGCGCGCTTCGTCCCCATGGTCAGGACCTTTGCGCCGCTCAGTGCCGGGATCGCACGCTATGAATACAAGTCCTTCATCCTCTGGAACATCACCGGCGCGGCCGCGTGGGCAATCTCCGTGACGATGCTGGGCACCTGGCTGGGACACTTTGACATCGTCGCCAAAAACATCGACGTCATCGCCGTGGGCATGGTCCTGCTCTCCGTCGTGCCGGGTATCGTGCAGTTCCTCAGGCGCCGCCGCGCCGGCCGGCGCGCGGGGGCAGCTGCCGGCGACACGGAGGCGGAAACCGGGGAGGGACTGCCGGCCCGGGAAATGGTCACGGAAGAATAGCTGACATGACAACCGCTGACCGGCCGTCCCTGCTGCTCGTCGAGGACGACGCCGCCCTGGGACCGCTCATCGCCGAGCTGCTGGACCCGGATTACCACGTCCGGCTGGTCACCAACGGTCGTGACGGCCTGCACGTGGGGCTGACCGGGGCCTGGGACGTCATGGTGATCGACCGCGGTCTGCCCGTGATGGACGGCATCGCCCTCATCGGGGCCTTGCGGTCCAAAGGCATCGGCACGCCCATCCTGATCCTGACCGCGCTGGGCGACGCAGAGGAGAAAGTCAGGGGTCTGGACGCCGGCGCCAACGACTACGTGACCAAACCGTTCGACGCCGGCGAACTGGCGGCACGACTGCGCGCATTGACGCGCACCTATGCCGCCGTGCCGGCACCGCTKAGCATCGGGGACTGKGAGCTGGACCCGGCGCAGCGCTCGATCCGGTCCGTCTACGGGCACACGGTGTCGCTGACCGCAAAGGAAGGACAGCTKCTGGCAGCCCTGGCCGCGGAACCTGACCGGGTCTTCACCCGGGACGAACTCCTGTCCGCGCACTTCCATGCCTCCGATCAGCCCGGGGTGATCGATACCTACGTCCACCACTTGCGCCGGAAGATCTCCAAGGCCGTCATCCGCACCGTACACGGCGTCGGCTACCAGATCGGCGATGCCCATGAGTAACGGCGGGGGCGGCGGCGAAACCCCGGACCACTCCACACTGCGCAAGKCCTCCCTCAAAGTCGCCTTGCGGATCAGCGCCGCCTGCGCGGTCATGGTCCTCGGACTCCTCGMCGCCACAGCGCTGTACCTCGTCAACCAGCTGGCCCATCCTGAAGTTCCGCGTTCGGCATCGGCCGGGGCGGCCTACGCCTACCTGGATTCCCGGGACGTGCTCGAAGCCATGCTCATCGCCGGGGTCGCGGGAGTCGTGCTGGCGGGCATCGTCGGATGGCTCAGCGCGCGCAGCGCCATCCGCCCCCTCGGCGACGCCTTGGCCCGGCAACGGCGCTTCGTCCAGGACGCCAGCCATGAACTGCGCACCCCCTTGACCATCCTGGACACCAGGATCCAGCTTGCCCAGCGCAACACCGACCCCGGCTCCAAGCAGGCCCAGGACCTGGCCCGGATCCGGGAGGACGCGGCAACGCTGACCGGGATCGTCAACGAACTGCTCCTCGCGGCCACCACCGACGCCCCTGACCGCTCGGCAGCGCCTGCCGACCTCGCCGACACCGCCTCCGGCGTCGCCGAGGGCCTGCGGCTGGTCGCGGAGCAACGGGACGTGCGCCTGGACTTCTCCCCCGATGCCAGGCCGCTGGCCCGGATCGACGCCAACGCCTTGCGCCGCGCCGTCCTGGCCCTGGCGGACAACGCTCTCTCCCACACCCCACCGGGCGGCCGTGTGACCATCACGACGGCGATCGAGCAGAACCGCGCGGTCATCACCGTGGCGGACACGGGGACCGGGATCACCGGCGTGGACCAGGCAAGGATCTTTGACCGCTTCGTGCGAACTTCCAGCACCGGCGGAACGCAGGGACAGCGGAGCTTTGGCATCGGCTTGGCCCTGGTCCGGGAGATAGCCGTGGCTGCCGGCGGCGCCGTCGAGGTTGCCTCCACCGGCGACGCCGGCACGGTCATGAAGATGACGCTTCCGCTGGCCGCGGGCGGGAACGACTGAGAAACCGGAGAAATCCGTGGTAATCCGGGCAAGGGAAAGACCGGCGATCGCTTGCCCCCAAGAGAAAATCGATCGCCGGTCTTTCCGGACTGGGTGGCCCCTGGAGGGGCCGCCTGGCTCCTACCGGGTTTACGCGCGGACGAAGGTCACGCCGCCGGTCGCGGTGAGCCAGGACAGCGGGTGCACGATCGTCTGGTTGGCGCCGTTCATACCGCCGCTGATCACCTGGCCGTTGCCGGCGTAGATGCCGACGTGGCCGGACTGGACCACCATGTCACCGGGCTGCGGGGCCGCCACAACGGTTCCGAGGCCAAGGAAGGCCCGGGGCCCGATGTCGCCGACGGGCTTACCGGCCGCGCCAAGGGCCTTTTCCACCATCGCGGTGCAGTCCTGGGTGATGCCCAGCTGGCTGTACGCGGCAGAAAGCATGATGGCGTTGCGGCCACCGGCGGGCGCCGCGGCCGKGGCGGGCGCCGTAGCGGCCTGCACCTGCACGGACGGCGCAGCGGCCGCCTTGGGTGCTGCTGCGGGCGCTGCTGCGGGAGCAGCGGCAACGGGCTTGGGCTGTTCGATGACCGGCGCGGCGACAGAGCTCACTGCGGGGCGGTCGAAGCTGATCTTGACGCTTGAATCGGCGCTGACTGGCGCGCTGAGAAGTCCCTTGACTTCCGCGGCGGAGGCCGGAGCGGCGTCCCGCTGCACGGGTGCCGGGGCTGCGTTGGCGGCCATTCCGCTGGTGAGAACCAGGCCGGATGCKGCCGCAAGGACGGCGGCATGGCGCGCAAAAGTATTGATTGAAGACATGGATGTAGCCTCTCCCAATGCCTGCGAGGTGAGCTGTCGGATTCGGATGGGAGTCACCCGGCCGCACTCCCGGGCCCGTMATTGCGGGCACTGTGCGGCTTCACCCCAAGGCCTGCGTATCAGCAGGCCAAAAGTGGTTTCCCCGTCTCTGCCGGTCGTTGGTGCGAGTTACCCCCGGGCCGCGGCAGAGTTAGGCAATCGGCTGGGGAGCGCCCGTATCGGAGACAACAGGCACTTATCCACCGTAGCGCGAACCGCAGGCTAATGTCACATTCAGGTAACGGCCACCACAGTGCGGTCCGGMAGTTGCCCATAGGGCGGCGCAGCTTTTCGACCATAAGATGATGCCATCAGCACCACCTTGGAAGCGGAGGCCCGAAATGAACAGCCACTGTGTCGCCATCTGCCAGTTGAGCAACCAGCCCCAGGAGGATTTCGACGTCAATACCKAACTGCTGATCCTGGACGGCCCGGACGTCCATGTGTCCACATGGGATGCGGAGCCTCGGGACGGCGGCTTCGACGAACACGTCCTGAACGACCGGGTGGACGCCCTCGGGTTCATGGTTGTCAACGACTGGGCCTTCCTGGACGGCAAGGCCTACGCGGTAGTGGAACGGMGGTCAGGAACGTAGGCGCGCTGCACCCTCCACGGGACTAGTCTCATTCMATGACAAAGGATTCGGACAAGGGCCACGAKGGCGACCAGGTGTTGTGGCGCGGTGAGCCCGAGGAACACGACTATCCGGCTGCCGCTCGTTATCTCTCGTTGCTCACCGATGACGCCAGGGCCGCCGCCATCGTGGAGTCGTTGCGCCTGGCGCCGCTAACCCATCACGTGGCCAAAGACATCCTGCGGGCCTCAGGCCTGCCGCTCCTGACCCGGGACAACCCCCATGTGGCCTCCGACCTGGCCAAGATTGCMGACGGCCGTCCGCTCTCCCCCGTCCTCCTGGTTCGCGGGGACCTCGACGCCGGAGTCGCGGCCCAGATTGCCGACGGCTATCACCGGGTCTGCGCTTCCTACCTCACGGACGAGAACACAGACATTCCGGTGAAGCTTGTTGCCCCGATTGGCCCGGGGCCGTCCCGCAGTCTCGAGCCATGACCTTCCTGACCCTGGCGCTGATCGCCGTCGTCGCCCTGGCTGGTCCCCTGCTCGCGCTGCCGKTGCACTGGCGGCTGCCGGTGGTACTGGGCGAACTGCTGGCCGGGATCGCGATCGGACGGACGGGCCTGGGCCTGGTGAACCCGGCAGATCCGACATTCAGCTTCCTGGCCAACATCGGGTTTGCGCTGATGATGTTCGTGGCCGGAACCCATGTTCCCGTGCGGGATCCTCAAATCCGCTCTGCCCTYGGCAAAGGAACGCGCCGGGCCGTAGCGGCCGCAGCGGCCGCAGTGGTCGTCGGAACCGGCATCGGCGTGCTCTTCGGGACTGGACATGCTCCCCTCTACGTCGTGCTGCTGGCGTCCTCGTCAGCCGCGCTGGTCCTCCCGATCGTCGATTCTCTGCGCCTCGGCGGACCCGACGTCGTTTCCATGACCGCACAGGTGGCGATCGCTGACATAGCCTGCATTGTGGCGCTGCCGCTCCTGGTGGATCCGCCGCACGCAGGCCGGGCGGCCCTGACCGTGCTCACCGTGGCAGGCTGCGCTGTGGCGCTCTTTTTTGTACTCAGATGGCTGKAGAGCACAGGAATCCGCGGCCACGTGCACCGGCTCTCGGAAAACCGCAAGTTTGCCCTGGAGCTGAGGATCCAGTTGGCGGTGCTGTTTGCCCTGGCCGGTGTCGCGACTTTCGGCAACGTGTCCGTGATGATGGCGGGCTTTTCCTTCGGCCTGGTGGTGGCAGCCGTCGGCGAACCGAGGCGGCTGGCCCGGCAACTTTTTGCCCTCAGCGACGGCTTCCTGGGCCCGCTGTTCTTCGTCTGGCTGGGCGCATCCCTGACGCTCAAGGACCTGGCCGGGCACCCGGACATGATTGCGCTCGGTCTGGCACTGGGGGCCGGAACGTTGCTGGCGCACGCCGGTTTGGCGTTCCTGGGGCTCCCCCTGCCGCTCGGTGTGTTGTCGGCGGCCCAGCTCGGCGTTCCGGTGGCAGCTGCGAGCATCGGCACGCAGCTTGACGTCCTGTTCCCCGGCGAGGCAGCAGCCCTGCTGATGGGTGCGTTGATCACCATCGCCGCGAGCGCCCTGGCCGGGTCGCGGGCAGCCAAGAGGTTCGCGCTGCCTGCGAAGGCCGGCGGCGGGTCAAGCGAAGCCGGCAGCACCGCCGGCCAAGGTGATCCAGGCGATCCAAGCGCTCCGAAGCACTGAACKGGACCGTGTAGGGAACCGTCACCCTCCAGCGGGAGTGAACTGCAGCTCGGGTCTCTTCTTGGCCATTTCCGCCAGGACGCGCGTTATGGCGGCCCGGACCGGMGCGGCGTCATCGGCCGTGTCGTCGTMGGMGGTGTCGCGGTCGGTTGTGGCGCTGTCGGTTKTGGCGCTGTCGGCCTCCGTGTCGGCGTCGAACGTGAAACCCGCTGCGTCCTCGCCGAGCACCGCGCGCGCGTGGCGGACGAAGCTGTCCCAATCCCCGGCGCCGGCGCGCAGCGCCATGAGCGGCGAAAGCAGCGCGGCCCGGCGCAGCCAGGGATCGGGCTCGCGCACCCACCGGTCCAGCACGCTGTCGGCCCGCACCCTGCCCAGGACGTCCAGACTGTCCACGAGCGGCCCGACGACGTCGACGGCGAGCKAATCCACGAGGTCCGGCAGTCGAGCCTCCCGGATGAAGCCCTCCAGCCGGGTGAGATCGGAGTTGGTCAACAGCTTCACGTGGTCCTGCAGCAGCACCACTGCTGCGAGGCGGCGCTCGAAGACCGGCACCGCCCACAGTTCGGAACTCAGTGCCGTGATCTCATCATGCGTGAGCCCGGAATACCGGCGGCCGGCATCCCGKACGGTCCCGCGCACGGCCCCMACGGAGGCTCCGTAGAAACCGAGGCCACCGCCCCCGGGATTTCTTCCCAGCCCGTACCGCAACGCCTCCGCACGGCTCCAGGAACCTTCCCGCTACAGCGCGAGGTCAATGAATTCGCCAGCATCACTCACGGATCCATTCTTTCCCCTCGGCGCGCGGGCGGGAAACGAGGAATMGCGGCCCGCCGACTGCGCCTACCTAGACTGAATGGGACAAGTTTCCGATCGAAAGCGGTTCTCGCAGCCATGCACACCACCACCAGGCACCCCAAGCTGGCACTTGCCGTCGCACTTTCTGCCGTGACGTTGGGGGTGGCGTCGTGTGCTGCTTCCGGGCCGTCCCCCGAGGTGCCCGCGACGTCGGCGGCGCCGGCGACCTCCACCGTCCCCGCCACCGCCCCCGCCCCCGATTTTGGCCTCGACATCGCAGGGGCTCCCGGGCGGATCGCGCAGGCCGGTCTCTCGGTGCTGAYAGCCGAGGGGAACGTGGACCATTACCACGCGCATCTGGACGTGCTGAAGGACGGCCAGGCCGTAGCTGTGCCGGCCAACATCGGCATCACGGCCGGCCCGGACAACAGGGCCAACGGCATCTCCGCGCTGCACACCCACGACACCACCGGCGTGGTCCACATCGAGTCCCCCACTGCCGGCCAGGTCTTCACCCTCGGGCAGCTCTTCACGGAATGGGGCGTCCTCGGAGGCAGCGGCGCCCCGGGCACCGGGGCGGGATCGCTGGACGGCTGGACCCTCTACGTGAACGGCCAGAAGTACGGCTCCGGCATCCGGGACCTCCCGTTGAAGGCACACGACGAGATCGTCCTCAGCTACGGCACTCCCCCGGCAAAGATCCCGGCCGCCTACGAATTTCCCTCTGGAGAATGACGGGGCGCCGGGCCGCCGCATCCGATCAAGCCGCGTGACAACGGAACTTGCGGGCGACACGCGCAGGTTTGCGGGCCAAGGTAACGATCCAGTAACGTAGGCGACTGGCCGCGAAGGCMTGGCCCGAACGCAGGGCCCCGGACTGCCCCTTGCCGGGCCCGGTTGCGCCGTTCGGCGTCTGCTCGCCCGTGCCCTTGCGGCAGGGGCCGGATGAAGCTTCCCGCACTGGCCGCCGCCCTGGCAGCGACGGTTGTGTGCGCCAGTCACCAAGCCCGGAGGGGTCCGTTGTTCACGAAATCACCGTCCAAAGAAGCACCATCCAAAGAAGCACCGTCCAAAGAAGCACGGTTCAAGACGACACACTTCAACAAAATCGCCATTGCGCTGACCATGGGCGCACTGTCCCTGACCGGGTGCGGCGCTGCTCCCACGGCAGGAGCCTCAGCCCTATCCCCGGCAAGCGAGGCCTCACGTCCTGCCGTGGCGTCGACGCCGTCAGCGGCCGCAGCGACTAAGGCGCCGGCCACCGGGTCTGCGCTGAAGCCGGTCGGCGGGACGGCCACTCCAGCGGCAGATCCCGGAGTCGTGGCGGCGCCGGCAGCCCCCGCCACCCCCGCAGCCGCACCGGTCGATGCGCCCGCGGCAGKTGCCGCGCCGGCGGCAGCCCCCGCGGGTTCGACGCCGGCAGCCCCGGCCCCCGCGCCCGTTTCCGCCCAGGCCGCCGTCGCCGCCACCGGCGACGGTTCGCAGGCCGCCACGGCCCGGGGCTGGGGTGCKGTTGTCGCGGGCGACGAGTTCTCCAACACGGGCGCCCCTGACTCCACCAAGTGGAGCCTCTTCAACGGAACCGGACATGCCGGCAAGGGCGTCCGCAGCCCGCAGGCCTGGTCGGTTGCCAATGGCGTGGCCACGGTCAGCGGCAACTCGTCCGGCACCACGGGCGGCATGTCGGCCAAATTTGCCCAGCAGAAGTACGGCAAGTGGGAAACCCGCATGCGGACCAACGCCCGGGACCCGAAGTACCACCCCGTGCTGATCCTGTGGCCCAACAACAACGCCTCCACCAACTGCGCCGAGATCGACTACGCCGAGGGCAGCACCAACACCGCCCAGATCAAGTTCTTCCTGCACTATGCCTGCAGCGGCTCGAACTTCCAGACGGTTGCGGCCACGACCATCGACACCACGCAATGGCACAACTATGCCGTCGAGTGGACTCCTGCCGGCATCACCGGCTACATCGACGGCGTGAAGACCTTCTCCGACACGAACCCGGCGCACCTGCCCTCCGTGGGCATGCACCAGACGCTGCAGCTGGACTGGTTCCCTGACGGATCAGCCACCAAGCCTTCACAGATGCAGGTCGACTGGGTCCGCGTCTACAAGTAGGCCCCGGTTGCCGGATTCAAACCTTCTGGAGTTCGCGGGCAACCACCGCTGAGACGAGCATGGAGCCGGCCGCCGTCACGGCGTCGATGACCGGCACCCCGAGCCGGCGGCGGAGCACGTCCGCCATGCCGATGCTGCTCAGGCCCGTGCTCGCCTGGACAATGACGTCGGCGCCGGCACCAACCAGCATGTGGGCCGCGGCGAGGGCATCGAAAATCCCGGCGGGCATCAGGAACGCATCGGGCGTTTCGAGCCGCCCTCCGCCGTCCATGAGCAGCATGCGGTCGCCCAGCGAATCCGCGATCGGGCCCGGCACATGGGCACCCAGTCCCAGGACCCCGATCCTTCCGCCGAACGTCATTGCGGCAGCCGCGGCTGCGGCGCCCGCCCCGATGACCGGGATATCCACGGCCGCCCGGGTTGCGGCCAGCCCCGGGTCCGACGTGCAACTGATAATCAGGGCGTCGGCCTCCCCGGCCATTTCCTGCGCCAACTGGACCACCTTGGGAGCCGCAGACTCGAGCGACGCCGGATCGTAGACGCCGGACGGCTGGTCCGGAATACAGCGGGAGGTGACGGTGAATCCGAATGCTTCCTGCAGGAGTTTGCCATGGGCGTGGAGCAGGCGGCGGTCAGACGTCGTCATTACCCGGATCAGTCCAACACGCATGACGCACTACCTTTCCGAACGGATACCTTGCTGCGAGGCTACCCGGTGAGTATTTCCACGTGTTTTCGGGGAGATGACCAATGCACGCGCTGCCGGGCATCTTGGACGTGGCGATCGCGGATGCGCGGCCGCTCAAGGCCCCGACGCCGTAACTTGTGCATCAGCTTGGCAAAAACTTCGCTAGCACTGGGGAAGCGCGTCCGGCGCCGTTGTATGGTGTGTCTCGGTGGTCCGCCTTCGGATCCGGGTCCCATACCCGGGATGGGGGGAAGTCGGAACACCGGTTCCGGGCTCAGCCGGAACATTGACCAAAGGAATAGCCCATGTCGGTGGAGCCGTCGTCCACTCCAGGACTGCAGGAAGACCAGGATCGCGATGGCCTGGCATTTGGCGCAGAGCATGCCTTTGGTACGGCCGGAATCCGACATCAGGCCACCAGAATCATCGAAGCCGTGCTCGCCGACACTACGCCGGAGCACGACCGGGCCCGCGATCTGCTCCGCCGGAAGCTCGACGCCCACCCCGGACACCCGGAACGGGCGTTGATGGAACACCTTGCCGCTTTGAAGGCTGCCGTCGGAGAGTAAGCGMGGCTTTACCGGCTCACGTAMGGGGCTTCACTTGTAGACGCGGATCCAGTCGACCTGCATCTGGCTCGGATGGGTGGGATTCCCGTTAGGGAACYAGTCAAGCTGCACCGATTGGTGCATCCCCACGGTGGGCTGATGCGCCGGGTTCGTGTCGCTGAACCACAGCAGCCCATCCAGGTATCCGGTGATCCCGGCGGGAGTCCACTCCACGGCATAGTTGTGCCACTGGGTCGTGTCCATTGTCCGTGCGGCCCGGGTCTGGAAGTTCGGGCCGCTGCACGCGTGGTGCAGGTTGAACTTGATCTTGGTGGTGTCCGCGGTGCCTTCCGCATAGTCAATTTCGGCGCAGGTGGGCGATATGTTGTTGTTCGGCCACAGCATCACGACGGGATGGTATTGCGTGTCCCGCGCATTGGTCCTCATCCGCGCTTCCCAGCGGCCGTACTTCTGCTGGGCAAACGTTGCGGACATGCCGCCCGTGGTGCCCGCAGCGTTGCCGCTGACGGTCACCACGCCGCCGCCTACGGCCCAGGCCTTCGGACTCCGGATCCCCTTGCCCGCGTGCCCGGGGCCGTCGTAGACCTTCCATTTAGCGGGGTCCGGGGCCCCGGCGTAGCTGAACTCATCGCCCGCCACCACCGGCCCCCAGCCACGGACGACGGCGGCTTGGGTCCCGTCGGATACTGCCGTCACAGCGGCCGACCGCTCGAGGGCGGGCGCGGCGCCGCACCCGCTCAGGGCCAACGTGCCTGCCGCGGTCAATACCGCAACCGTGCGCTTTGTGAACATCGGGCCTCCTGGTGTCTGCGATAGCTTGAGTCTGCAATGCGGAACTCCGGGTCTTGGCTCAAGGCCGCACGGAATGATGACCGGCTGAGGCAGCCATGCCCTCAGACATACTTGCTGAACCAGGCCAGGGTGTCGTTCCACGCGGCGGTGGCCTGCTCCTGGTTGTAACGTTCCCCGGTGTCATTGTGGAATGCGTGGTCCACGCCGGGATAGACCTTGAGCTCATGCCGGACCTCGGTTTTGGCCAGGGCATCCCGGAGCGCCGGCATGGCGCCGGTGATCCGCTGGTCCAGTTCGGCGTAGACACCAAAGACGGCCGCCTTGATGGCCGCCACCTTGTCCAGATCCGGCGCGGGTCCGTAAAACGCGGACGTAGCCTTCAAACCGGGGAGCGCCGTCGCCGCCTGCCAGGTGATTCCCCCGCCAAAGCAGAAACCGTTCATGGCGATCCGGCCCTGGTCGACGAAGTCCTGGACACTCAGATAGTCGAAGGCCGCGGCGAAGTCAGAGACGTGGCGCCGGGCTCCGGCCTGGATCAGCGCTCCCGGGACGGCGTCCGGGTCCATGCTCGCCGTTCCGCCTTCCCGGCTCAGCAAGTCCAGGGCCAGTGCAGCATACCCGGCCTTGGCGAAGCGGCGCGCTACATCCTGGATATGCGCGGTCAGCCCGCGGTTCTCGTGGCAGATCAGCACGGCCGGGCCGGCCGGACCATGATCCGGCCGCGCAAGATAGCCGCTGATAGCGGTGCCACCAGCAGTGAACCGCACCGTTGCCGTCGTGAGTCCGGCCGCTCCCTCGGGGACGGACAACGGACTCTTGGCCCCCGGTACCGCACCCGCGGACGACGCACCTGTCCCTTGCCCCGATCCGGCCGAGGACGTAGCCGGCGTCGGCATAGGGTCCGTGCTGCGCGGAACTTCGTCGGGCGTGCAGCCAACCAGGAGCATCGCTGCCGAGGCTGTCGCCATGCTGCCTGTAATGAACGCCACCCGGCGCGTGAACGTGCGCTGACTCATGGCGCCGGCGCGGTAATCGTCGAAGAATTCCTCAATMAGATACTTCTCAAACTTGCCAAGCTGGATCATGGTGGACCTCCTGGACTTTGCCGTTCATCCTCCTCCGAAGGCCGACTCCCGGCAAGTGACGCGGCTCAGCATGAGGCCAGCCCTATCAGTCCACGGGCCGCGCGGGATGATCCGGCCGGCGCCCCGCCAACGACTGCACCGTCTCTGCGATCCCCACGTTTTCTCGTTCAAGCTCTTCCATGTACAGCCGTCCGCCTGTTATGAGGCCGTCCTCGACCTCGAAGATCGTCACACCACGCATGTCGAAGGGCCGTCCGTCGCCGCGGGTGCCGGCCCAGGTCCATTCGCTCCACGCGGTGTTGCCGCGGTCCGCCGAGCTGATCACCTCGGCGTGAAAGTCGGGAATGCCAGCGAACATCGCTGCCCAGTTGGCGTGCATCTGCGGCCTTCCCACGAAGGCCCTGGCCGGGTGGGCCGGTTGCACGCTCTTGTAGGACTCATGGAACAACGCAGCTGCTGCCTCGAGGTCGTGGGCATTCATCGCAGCCAGCAGGTGTTGGATGACTTCGCTCATGTGATCGCTCCTCCCCGCGGCAGGGGAACCCCCACACGCGGGCCCCCGGCCGCTACGGCTTGAGCACGATCCKAATCGGGTTGCCGTCCTTCTCGCTGAGCATCCGCACGGCTTCGGCGGCGTCAGCGAGCGRCATTATGCGGCTCACGGAGCGGGAGAACTCGATCCGGCCCAGCTCGTAGAGCGAGACGAGATCGGCAACGTCGGCGGGGGCCGAACCGTAGTGCCCGAGAATCTGCTGCCGGAGGTAGCTGAAGAGCGTCCCGTTGCTCACGTGCAGGGGTTGATCCGCCAGACCCACGAGGACCATTTTTCCGCCGGCGCCCAGCGATCCCGCCGCCTGCTCCCTGACGGCCGGCACCCCGGCGAAGTCGAACGCCGTGGCGAGTCCGCGTCCGCGCGTCGCCGCCCTCATGACGGCGGTGAATCCGGCGTCGTTGGGGTCAAGGGCGACGTCGGCGCCGAACTCGAGAGCCCGGGCGCGGGCCGCTTCGAGCGGGTCGAYGGCGATGATCGGAGCGGCGCCCACGAGCCGGAGCAGCTGCACCGCGTGKGCACCGAGACCGCCCACACCCCAGATCCCGGCCGGCTTGCCCGGCTGGATCCCGGCCGTCGAGGTGATGGCCGCCCACGGCGTCGAAACGGCATCGGGGATGAAGCAGGCCTGTTCAAAGGGGAGGCTGTCCGGCAGCGGAACAACAGTCCCGGCCGAGGCGACTGCGTACTCCGCCCAGCCGCCGTCGTAGTCCACGCCGCGGGTCAGAACGGTGCCGCCACGCTCCTCGCCGGCCTGGAGGAGGACCCGTTGGCCGAGGCGCAAACCCTCGACGCCGTCGCCGAGCTGGTCGATCACCCCGGCGACTTCGTGCCCGAGGGTCACGGTATCGCCCCGGAGGTACTGCGGCTTGAGCATTCCTTCGATGAGGTGGACATCAGAGAGGCAGACGCCGGCCGCGGCGACGGCGATCCGTACCTGTCMGGGGCCGGCCTCAGGCTCCGGCACTTCCTTAACCGMGAACGTGGCGGTTCCAACGTCGAGTCGGCCTGCGAGCATGATCTCTCCTTCGAAAAGCGGCTGTGCGTGAGCGGGGTCTGCCCGGACTTCCCGGAAGTGATCCCGGGAGACTGAATCCTCGGGCGTAGGCATTCTTAAGGGTCAGCCGGCACCGCTCCGTAGATGCTGGTGAGCCAGATGTGGAGCAAGGTCTCAACGGTGTCCTCGACGACGCCCGGGAGGGCTGCTGCCGGAAGCGCCGGTCCMGTCGGATCGAGCCCGGTCAGCGCCGCCGTGATGACGCGCTYGTTGAGCAGATTGAGCGCGCTGGCKAGCAGCCGCGGTTCCGGTCCGGCGGKGGAAGCGCCCCGGTCGCGTTCAGCCCCGATCGCCGCCGCTGTGGCGTCGATCCAGCGGTTTGTCAGCGTGGCCCACTGGGCAGCGAGTTCAGGTTCCGAGGAACGCGCGGCCGCAGCGGCCACCGAGACCCCCCGATGCGCCGCGAACGTCCCGGCGAAGGCTTCGATTGCCTTCMTCCAGGCGGCCGACGGCGCCGCGCCGAGGTCGCTGAAGACATCGGCCGTGCGCTTCTCGGCCTCGTGCGCCACCTGGTCCAGGAGAGTCAGCAGAACAGCCTGCTTCKAAGCGAAATAGAAGTAAAACGTCGGACGGGAGATGCCGGCGCCCCGGGCGAGGTCCTCGATCGTGACGTCCGCAAAGTCCTTTTCGCCGAGCAGCCGCTCGGCCGCGACCAGGATGGCCCGCTGGCGTTCGTCGCCGGACAGCCTGGCCGCCCGGCGTCCCCGGTTCGGAACGCCCTGTGYGKCGTCGTCGGGCGCGGCCGCCGCCGCCGGGCCGGACGACGGCGGCGCAGTTTCTGCGGCGGATGCTGGGTTCATGCGGTCAGCGTAGCACCCTCTCGACAGGGTGTTGACTTCATCAACACCCTGTTCATAGACTGCKGGGAATCGGGGCGGCACCCGTCGGCCGCGCAACTATCAGGGAGCACCATCATCGCCGAACATCTMGACGTCCTCATCGTCGGAGCCGGGCTCTCCGGCATCGGCGCCGCATGCCGACTGACCACAGCTGTCCCGTCGAAATCGATGGCGATCCTCGAGGCCCGCGAATCCAGCGGCGGCACCTGGGATCTGTTCCGCTACCCGGGGGTCCGCTCGGACAGCGACATGTTMACGCTCGGCTATCCGTTCCGTCCCTGGGAGACGTCGACGTCGATCGCCCCGGGTGCGTCCATCCTGCAGTACGTGCGCGAAACCGCTTCGGCCTACGGCGTTGACCGCCTGATCCKCTACGGTCACCGCGTKCTGAGCGCCGGTTGGTCCTCCGCAACCTCGTTGTGGACGGTCGAGGTCGGCCGCGGCGCCGAAGCGCCGGTGACCTTCACGACCCCGTTCCTTTTCATCTGCTCGGGCTACTACCGCTACGACGAGGGTTACAGCCCCACGTTCCCGGGTCAGGACAGCTTCACCGGCGAGATCATCCACCCGCAGCACTGGCCGGCGGACTTCGACGCGACCGGCAAACGGATCGTCGTGATCGGCAGCGGGGCCACGGCCGTCACCCTCGTTCCCKCGCTGGCAGCCGCCGCGGAGCACGTCACCATGCTGCAGCGCTCCCCCGGCTACATGGCCGTCCTCCCGGACACCGACGACGGTTTCGACACCCTCGTATCCCGGCATGTCCCCCGGCGCCTGGCCGGCGTCGTCTCGCGCTGGAAGGGGATCGCGCGGGCGCTGCTGAGCTACCAGATCAGCCGGCGGAGTCCGGAGAAGATGAAGAGCATCCTGCGGCACCAGGTCACGAAGCGCCTGCCCGAGGGTTACGACGTCGAGAAGCACTTCCAGCCCAAGTACAACCCCTGGGACGAGCGCCTGTGCATCGTGCCGAACGGCGACCTCTTCAAGGCCATTCGCTCCGGCCGCGCCGACGTCGCTACCGACACGATCGAGAYCCTCACGCCGGCGGGAATCCGGCTTGCCTCCGGCGCCGAACTGGCCGCCGACGTCGTGGTGACGGCCACCGGCCTGAATC
>NZ_JBFTHK010000091.1:0-17032 GCF_056394205.1 Arthrobacter sp. 10T413_2
GGAGCGGGGGAAGCGGACGCTGGTATCACGTAGGTTCTCCTGGGCTGTCGGGCGGATCTACGTCCGAGCCTAGCCGTGGATCCGCGCCCGGCTGAACTGTTGCACCGCCGCCGGGCCCGGATTCGTCGCATTTCTCTGACGGCGTAGCCACCTCAGGACTACTCCCCGGGCCACGGTGGTTGACTTGGATGAGTACCGGTGAGCAGGAGGTGCACAATGGCCGCAGCCGTGAGCAGGGTGCCCGGACCTGAAGCGTTAGGCCCTGAAGCGTCCGGACCTACGGCGTCCGGATCCGAGATGCCCGGGGACCCGCTGGATTCCTATTCGGCAACGGTCATCCGCGTCGCCGCGACCGTCACGCCCCTTGTCGCAGCGCTCGAAATGACCGGCACCGGGCGCGCCGGCAGGCGCACGGGCGGCGCCGGTTCTGCCGTCCTGTTCACCTCGGACGGGTACCTCCTCACCAACGCCCATGTGGTGGGCGGCGCCGCGTCCGGACACGCGGTCTTTGCCGACGGCACGAGAACCGCCGTCGAGGTGGTGGGTGCCGACCCGCTGTCCGATCTCGCCGTGGTCCACGGACGCGCGCCAACGGCGGCGCCGGCCGACATGGGCGACGCCGAATCTCTCCGGGTCGGGCAGCTCGTGATCGCCGTGGGCAATCCGCTCGGGCTTTCGGGTTCGGTCACGGCCGGGGTGGTCAGCGGGCTCGGCCGGTCCATCCCCGTCTGGTCCGGACGTAACCGGCGAGTAATCGAGGACGTCATCCAGACCGATGCGGCCCTCAACCCCGGCAGCTCCGGAGGGGCACTCGCGGACGCSCGCGGGCGGATCGTCGGAATCAACACTGCCGTCGCCGGAGTAGGCCTGGGCCTGGCTGTTCCCATCAACGCCACGTCCCGTCGGATCATCGCGTCGCTGCTCAAGGACGGCCGAGTCCGCCGGGCCTATCTTGGCCTGGTGAACACGCCGGTCCAGCTGCAGCCAAGCGCCGTCGTCCGGACAGGCCGCAGGCAGGGTTTGCTCGTGGTGGAAGTCCTCCCCGGCTCGCCCGCCGAACGCGGCGGCCTCCGGGCCGGCGACATCCYCCTGAAGGTCGGGCAGGTGCCTGTGTCCAACGCTGAGAGCTTACAGAAACTGCTCTTTGCCGAGGCAATCGGGGAGCCGCTGGATCTTGCGGTGCTTCGCGACGGCTCGGAGCTGCGTGTGGTCGCCGTACCCGCGGAGATGACCGAGAACCAATAGGGAAAAATCCCGCCCTGACCGGGCGGCATTTCGCAACGAAGTGWCCCGGCTCGAGCCGAAATTCTGCCGCCTTGGCGCGCCTCGCGAACTACTTGTATGCGTTCGGCGGAGGCCCGCGGAATTACTTGTTTTGCGCCGGAAACACCTGCCTGCCATTCCGCGGCCTTACTTGGCGGTACTGATGCCTGTACGTGTCTTTCTTCGGCCGAAAGATCGGGTAGCGGCATGCCTTGTTGCGCCCAGCCAGGCGTGTCACGGTGACATTGGAAAGCCGGAGGGAACAGAGTCTCAGTACGGCCTGGTCTCGATGTTGATCCGGCTCTTCGCAGACGATTGAGTTCGTTTTATCTGGGGAAATCGGAGAGCATCGTGGAAAGCCTAACGGGACCAACACCCTCCATTTCGGTCCGATTGTTCGGATCATTCGAAGTACACCGTGACGGCGTGGCCCTCACGGCCGCCGACATGGGGGGCTGCAAACCCCGCCACATACTGGAAATCCTCCTGCTGAACCTCGGAACGCCCGTGTCTAAAACCCGCCTGATCGATCTTCTCTGGGGCGCGGCAGCAAGCGACGGTTCTGTGGCCACACTGGAGAGCTACATCAGCGGCATACGGCGTGCCATCCAGCCCGGCCAGACCAAGACCGGTCCGCTGCGCACCGCCAACAGCGGCTACGTCCTGGATCCCACCCTGGTGGATCTTGACCTGTTCCGGTTCCGCGGACTGGTCCGCGACGCCGGCGAGCTGCCTCCTGACGAGGCGTATCCGCTGCTGCTCGAGGCCCTGGACATTTGTGCCGAGCMGCTGCTGGGGTTCGAACTTGCCTCCGACTGGGCAGAGGAGGCGCGCAGCCGCCATGCGGCAGAAAAAGTCGCCCTGCAGATCTTTGCCGCAGAAACGGCCGCCTCGCTGGACAAGCCGGACGACGCCGTCAACTTGGTCCAGGCTGCCATCCGTGCCGAGCCGCTCAACGAAMGGGCCTGGACGGTGCTGGTGACGGCCTATGAACAGGCCGGCCTGCCCGCCGAAGGACTCGCGGCGTACGACCGCTGCCGCCGCCTCTTCGACCGCGACCTCGGCTGCGCGCCGGGCCCTGCGTTGCAGGAGGCTCATCTGAGGCTCCTGCGTCAGCGCGCCGAAAGCAACTCCGAACTTTCCGAGGTACTGGCGGCGCTGCTTTTTCTGGGGGAGCGGCTGAACGGGCCCAAGGGCCGGCAACTGCCGCCGGCGGAGTCGCGGCGCATGCATGAGAACGCCGGACGGGTGCTGGATTCCTTCCTCCAGCGCGTCAGGGCCGCGGTCTAGCTCCTTGACGAGGGACGCCCCGGGCAGTCCGGACGCGCCACACTTTGCGCACGCACGGCCGCCGCAACCGGGGCGGAGCGTTAGCTTGGTCACGTGGCCGTGATTCTCGAGAAAACCGGCCGTGCCGGGCCTCATACTGGGAAGGAACCTGGCGGGCAGTCCGACCGCCGGGTGTGAGGAGGGCCCATGGAAACCTTGAAGAAAGTCGTCACGAACGAGTACTTCCCCGCTGCAGCCGTGCTGTCCGGGGTCATMCTGTTCTGGGTCCTTGGCCTGTTCGGCGGACTGTCCCTCCTGAGTACCCGCCAGTCGCCGGTGACCACCCTGACCTGGCTGCTGTTCGTCTACGCCGCAGCGGTACTGTCGCCCCTCGCGGGACTCGTCGCCGCCGTCGATCTCGTCCGCCGTTGGCTGCGGAACCGGCAGGCGCGCGAGGCAGAATCCGCCTAGCAGGCACTGCCCGGCAACACAGCCCCGACCGTCCAGCGTTAGCGTTGCCTGCGCCGCTCCCTACTCGAAGCGGGAAGCGTCGCCCATTCCGTGGCGGACKACTTCGGCGACACMGCTTGAGAAGTCGATCACCGTGGTCGGCTCGGCACCACAGTCGCCGGAATCKATCACGGCGTCTACGACGTGATCCAGCCGCTCCTTGATTTCCCACCCCTGCGTCAGCGGCTCGTCCTCATCCGGAAGCAGCAGCGTGCTGGACAGCAGCGGCTCGCCGAGCTCGGCCAGCAGTGCCTGGACCACGGGATGGTCGGGGATGCGCACACCGACCGTCTTCTTCTTCGGGTGCAACAGGCGTTTGGGGACCTCCCGGGTGGCGGGGAGGATGAACGTGTAGCTGCCCGGCGTGACGGCCTTGATGCTGCGGAAGACGTCGTTGTCGATCTGGACAAACTGGCCCAACTGCGCGAAGTCCTTGCAGACCAGGGTGAAGTGGTGTTTGTTATCGAGGTGGCGGATGTTCCTGATCCGGTCCAGGGCTTCCCGGTTGCCCAGTTGGGCGCCCAGGGCATAGCAGGAGTCGGTGGGGTAGGCGATCAGGCCGCCGGAGCGCAGGATTTCCACCGCCTGGCTGATGGAGCGCGCCTGGKGGTTGTCGGGGTGCACATCGAAGTATCTCGCCATGGGACGAGCTTACGCCCGACCACCGTCCAGCCGTCGACGCAACGGTCCGATACGCGCGTCCCGGCCGCCCCCCGTCGTGCAGTTTCGGTTTTCCGCACCGATTTCGGGCGCCCGCTGCGTGGATCCGCGTAGCGGCTGCCCCTTGTCGTAGCGGAAACCGGTGCTACGTCTGCGGGAGGCTTTCCACCGGCCGGGGCAGCGCTTCGGTGGGTCCGCCGTCGTGCTCCTACCGGGGCGGGTGGAGTTTGTCCGTAGACAGGGCTGTCTGGTAAGTTCTCATCGCCCCCTAGACAGTTCTGTCTACCAGCGGGACCGGAATCAGCTTCGAAGGACCCGACGCGAGTGATGTCTGGTCTCCGGCACGACCTGAAAGTAGAAGACAATTTCCATGACGCCCCAGCGCGCGCTAGTCCTTGTTGCCCACCCTGACCTGGAAAGCTCGCGGATCACCGCGCACCTCACCAGAGCCATCATGGACATGGACCACGTGACCGTCCATGATCTTTCCGCCGCTTACCCGGACCGCCGGATCGATGCCGTCCGCGAGCAGGACCTGCTGCGCGGGCACGACACCATCGTCTGGCAATTCCCGTGGCACTGGTACTCCGTGCCCGGGGTTCTGAAGGAGTGGATGGATCAGGTGCTCACGTACGGCTTCGCCTATGGTGCAGGAGGCGACGCCCTCCACGGAAAGCGGCTCCAGCTGGTGCTGTCGACCGGGGGCCCGGAAGCGTCCTACGCTCCGGCAGGGCACAACCGCTTCACGATGGATGAGCTCCTGCGCCCGCTTAACGCCACTGCGCACCTGTGCGGGCTGGAGATGGCCGAGCCGCTCATCCTGCACTCAGCGCCCCGCGTGGATGCCGATGAGCTTCAGCGGCACGCTGACCGGTACCGCGAACTGCTGGCTCCGGCGGCGGCAGCCTCCGAGCACTGACCAGCCACAGGCCCAAGCCATACAGCGGCGAGGTGCGGCCCGCCCTCAGGCGGCCAGGGCGGCGAACATGAGAGCAAGCGCCCCGGCGGCCACGATTTCCACTGCCGTGTCGGCGACGTMCCGGAACCCGGCGGAACGAGCACTCCACAGCGCGCCGCCGCGGCTGCACATGGCCGCGGCCCCGGACGTGCCACCGATTCCGGGCCAGAACTGGAGGATCAACCGGAGGGTCCACACCACGGTGGCGAGCCCAAAGAATACGGCCAAGCCAAAGGCCACAGCCGGCACGGGGGAAGACTGCGTGCTCCAGCCGTCGAGGGGAACCGTCAGGGGACCGGCCGCCGCAGCGCCGTGGTGTGCCGGGGCCACGGGAACCGGGGCCGGCGGACGCGCTCCGGGCTGAGGGACGGCCGCGAGGCCGCCGGCGGCCAGCATGAAGGCCATCGCGGCCATCGCCGCAGCATCGTAGAGCGGCTTCGCCCGGCCACCAACGGGCCGGCCACMAACGCGCTTGTCGGCAACGGCCCGGCCACGGACMGGCGGCCCGTCCCGTGGGCGCGTCCGGTACGAGACGGCCTGCACTACGAACCACCAGGAGCCCAGAACAAATAGGAGAACCTGCGGCAGGAGCGGCCACTGCCCGCGCGGCAGCAACATCAGAGCCATCGCCGCCACCATGAGGGAATGCAGCGCCAACCCGACCCGACCTGCGGCTCCGGATGCGGCCACGGCCCGGCATGCCGAGTACAACGTTGCCGCCAGGAGAAGTACCGCCATTGTCCAGCGCACGGCCTCGTCCGCAATCACGGCGGCACGGTCACAACTGCTCGTCGTGATGAATCCGTTCGCCGAGATGCCRCAATGGCTCCCCACTGCCGTTCCACTGCAGGGCGATGAACTCTGCGGCAATGGACACAGCCGTTTCCTCGGGCGTTCGGGCGCCCAGATCAAGGCCCACCGGGCTGTGGAGCCTGGAAAGCTCGTCGTCGCCCAGACCCGCCTCCCGCAGCCGTGCCATCCTGTCCTCATGAGTGCGGCGGGAGCCCATGGCGCCGATAAAGGCCACGGGGCTGCCGCGCAGGGCCACCTCAAGGACGGGGATGTCGAACTTCGGATCGTGGGTGAGGACGCACAGCACGGTCCTGGCATCMAGCAGGCCTTGGGCGAACTGGTCGCTCAGATAGCGGTGCGGCCACGCATTGACCACCTCGGCGGCGTCGGGAAATMTCGCCGGCGTGGCAAAGACCGGCCGGGCATCACACACCGTCACCCGGTAGCCCAGGAAGGCGCCCAGGCGGGCCAGCGCGGCGGCGAAGTCGATCGCGCCAAAGACGATCATGCGTGGCGGTGGAGCATAGCTGGCGAAGAAGACACGCATACCGGTGTCCAGCCGTTCGCCGTCGACGCCGTAATTCAGGATGCCTGTCCGCCCGGCGGCGAGGAGGCCCTGGGTKTCGTCGCCCACGGCGTGGTTGGTCCGCTCCGAACCCAGATCACCTTMACACCCTCCCGGCCGGACGATCAGGTGCCGTCCCACCCGCGTGGCATCGGGGTGTTCGATGACTGTGGCGACCCCTACCCGGCGCCCGGCCGCAATATCCTCTGCCACTTCGTTGAGTTCGGGGAACCGTTGCCGGGAAACAGGTTCGACGAAGATGTCGATGATCCCGCCGCAGGTCAGGCCCACCGCGTAGGCATCGTCGTCGCTGATCCCGTAGCGCACCAGGGCAGGCTCGCCGTCGTCCTTCACCTGGCTGGCCAGCTCGTAAACGGCCCCCTCGACGCAGCCTCCGGAGACGGAGCCCACGGCGTCGCCGCCGGCTGTTACCAGCATCGCCGCCCCCKGGAGCCTGGGTGCTGACTTGAAAGTGCTTACGACGGTGGCCAGGCCTGTGGTGGCGCCGCTCTGCCAGTCGGGCAACATGGCCGCCAGGACATCGCGCATCGGCGCTCCTCAGAGCCTGYCGCACAGGCGGAGCATGCGGAACGCAGACCGCCGGCCGGCCCAGTACGCAATGCACGCCACCACGGCGACGACGCCGAKGACCGTCGCCGGGCTGGACAGCTGAYCGGCCGCGATGCCTTTTGCGAGGCTCAGGGCGTCCAGGCTGCCGGCCGGCGCGGCACCGGCGGCGKCGCCTGCCATGGCCGGCGCCGCCGCCGTTGAAGCAGTCGTCGTTGGAGCAGCCGCCGTCGTGCCTGCAGCGGGAGCAGAAACCGCAGCCGACGCCGGGACCGGCTCGGGGACGGCCTGCGCGGCGGACGCCGGGGCCGGGGCAGATGTCGCCTCCGGGCCCTGTTCCGGGACAGGGGCCGCCCCTTCGGCCAGCATCGCCTGCAGGTTGTTCGCGAAGAGGGCCATCATCTGCTCCGTGACGCTGCCGATCACGCCCCTGCCCATGGCGGCCGCCTTGCCGGACAGCGTCAGGTCCGCGCTGACGGACCCCCGTGTGGCGTCGCCTTCTTCTGTGAGCGTCAGGGTCACGGTCGCCTCGGCGGTGCCCTGTCCGCGGGTCTCMTGGGCCTTGCCGCCGAGCACGGCACGGTGTTCGGCCGCGTTGCGTTCGGTGACGTTCAGCAGGCCCTTGTACTGCATCGAGACCGGGCCGAGCTTTACGCTCATGCCCACCTGGTAGGCGTCGTCGGAGAGCTTGTTCAGGATTCTGGCCCCGGGAAGGCACCCGGCCRCCCGTTCAAAGTCCATCAGCGTGTCCCACACCGTGTCGATCGGGGCGACCACCGAGAAAGTGCTGTCTATCTGCATGAGTTCCCTCTTCCCTTGAGCGATGCCTGGCCGTCACCGCGGATTGCGGCCGACACCTMTGCCAGCGCCGTGTAGCTKTGTCCGCTGACGAATTCGTCGCAGTACGGCAGGGCCGCCGCCATTCCGCCCACCAGCGGCTGGTATTGCGGCGCGGCCTTGCGTGGATTGACCCAGATGATCCGGTAGGCCAGGCGCCGCAGTCGCGCCATCTGGGCTGCGACCTGTTCGGGGTCCTCCTGCGCCCAGCCGTCCGAGAAGATCACCACCACGGCGCCACGGGCCAGGCCGCGGCGCCCGTGCTCGTCGACGAAGTGCCGAATGCTGTCGGCGATCCGGGTTCCCCCGGCCCAGTCCGGGGCGGCCGTGGCGGCCCGGGCCAGGGCCTCGTCCGGATCGCGGAGCGCCAGTTGCCGGGTCAGGCGTGTCAGCCGGGTGGAAAAGACGAAGGCCTCGGCGCCCGCACCTGCCACGGCTCCCTGCAGCAGCGAGACGAAGATCCGCGCATACGGCTCCATGKAACCGGAGACATCGCACAGCATCACCAGCTTGCGGCGCTGCGGCCGGCGCCGGGCATACAACAGGCGGGTGGTGTCAGTGCCCGAGCGCCGGGCCGCACGGACCGTGGCGCGGACATCCAGCCGGGCGCTGCTGTGGGCGGACTTCCGGGCGCGGCGGCTCAGGCGCATCGGGGTGGCGAGCAGCAGCCGGGACGCCAGCCGCCTGATCTCCACGACTTCCTCCTCGGTCAGCTGTGAGAAGGACGCTTCGTGCAGCCGCTCCTCGGGGGAGGCCATAGCCAGCAAGGCCTCCCGCGCCGGGGCGTCGCCGTCTTCGCTGGCGTCCGGTCCCGCGGAGGCAATCGCCGGCGCCGGGCGAGGGGGAGCCGACGCGTAGCCGGGCGGACGGTCCTCGGCCGGAGACGGACGGGTGCGCGTCTCCTCAGGGGCGCCCGCCGGGGCTGCGGCTGGAGCCACGGCGCCGGCGGGATGCACGGAGGGGTCGAAGCCGCCTCGGAACACCGCGGAAAAGACGGCGTCGAAGACCGGCAGCTGCTCGCGGGCCGACACCAGCACCACCCGGGACGCCCAATACAGCTTTTCTGCGTCGCCGGGAGAGACCAGGCGGAGCGCCTCGGCCAGCCGGACTGCCCGGTCCGGTGAGCACGAGAGCCCCGCCCGGCGCAGGGCGGTGACGAACGCCGCCGACAGGGCCGCCGCTTCTACCGTGGGGGGCACGGCGCGCATGTCCYRCGGGGCCCCGGCCGTCAAGGCGCTCACCCGCCCGTGCCGGCCACGAGCCACTCGGCCCCCCGGGCACCGACCAGTTCGAGGTCATCACGGTTCTTGACGATCGAGCCGAGGGTCTGTTCCGCCGTCGTGGCGTCGATGCGTTCAATGCCGAGCACTGCCAGGGCGGAGACCCAGTCAATCGCCTCGGAAATGCCGGGCGGCTTGGCCAGGTCCAGGGTGCGCAGCCGGGTAATGACGGCGGCAGCCTGGAGGGCCACGGGGCCGCTGCTGGCCGGCACCCTGCGCCGGACGATCTCCGCGATGCGCTCCGGGCCGGGGTAGTCGATCCAGTGGTAGAGGCAGCGACGGGTCAGGGCGTCGTGAAGGTCCCGCGTCCGGTTGGACGTGAGGATGACGATCGGCGGATGGGTGGCCCGGATGGTGCCCAGCTCCGGGATGGTGACGGCGGCCTCGGCGAGCAGTTCGAACGTGAAGGCCTCGAACTCGGCGTCCGCGCGGTCGATTTCGTCCAGCAACAGCACGGCGGGGCGCGGACCGGGGTGTTCGATCGCCTGCAGGAGCGGGCGCCGCAGCAGGTATTMCGGGGCGAAGAGGTCTGTTTCGGTGACGGAGGCGTCCCGGACCTCGGCCAGCCGGATGCCCAGCAGCTGGCGCTGGTGGTTCCATTCATAGAGGGCTTCACCGGCGTCGATTCCCTCGTAGCACTGCAGCCGGTACAGCCGGGTGTCGAGAAGCTCGGCKAGCGCCTTTGCCGCCTCCGTCTTCCCGACCCCGGCCTCGCCTTCGAGCAGGATGGGCTGTGGCAGGCGGACCGCCAGGAAAAGGGCGGTCGCCAGCCCGACGTCGGCCAGGTAATTGTTGCGGTCCAGGGCTGCCATCAGTGACGGGACATCCGGGACCCGGCGCTGCACGTCTTCCTCCGCGCCGGCCCGCGCCGCCGCCGTCATACAGCCTCCCGCAGCCGGCCAAGAAGCCGCCTGTAGTCTTCCTCGGTGTCCACGTCCAAAGGGGCAGGGCCGGGCGTGCGGACCTCGACGACGTCGGCCGCCCGCTGTTCGAGGAGCTTCCAAACCGCTTTGTCCCCGTGGAGGGCGGCCAGGTCCGGAATCAGGCGACGGGCAAATGCCATCGGGTGGCCCACACCGTCGTCGTAGCGGCAGACCGCGATCCCGGCAGGGACGGGAGAGCGGGCAGGGATGGCAGAGGGGGTAGGGCCGCCGGTGGCGGCAACCGGAGCAGAGCCGGAAACCGCCTGCCKGAGGGCGCCGAGTACGGCCCGGACACCGGCGGCCCGGACGCCGGGCTGGTCACCGAGCAGCAGGACCACGGCATCGGTCTCCGGGTCCACGGCGGCGAGGGCGGTGGCGATCGAGGACGCGCACCCTTCGCCGAAGTCTGGATTGAGCACCACCTCGCAGCCGCTCGTGTCCACGGTGCGCTGCACCTCGTCCGCCGCGCCGCCCAATGCCAGGACCGTCTGGCTGAAGGCGCAGGCCCGGGCGGTCACCAGGACGGCATCGAGCAGGACGCCCGTGCCGTAGGGAAGGAGCTGCTTGGGCCGGCCGAGGCGCCGGGAGGCTCCCGCGGCCAGGATGATGCCGGCGGTCCTCGGCTCGAGGCTTGC
This sequence comes from Arthrobacter sp. 10T413_2, assembly GCF_056394205.1. Classification (NCBI taxonomy): domain Bacteria; kingdom Bacillati; phylum Actinomycetota; class Actinomycetes; order Micrococcales; family Micrococcaceae; genus Arthrobacter; species Arthrobacter sp. 10T413_2. The sequence continues at coordinate 10,260 of NZ_JBFTHK010000091.1, forward strand.
CGCCGCCCTCAGCGGCTCAGGCTGCAGCGGCTCAGGTTGCAGTGGTTCAGGCTGCGGGGGCATGTCAGGTTGCGAGGGCATAGCGCTCCGGATCTTTGCGGAAGGCCGCCCGGCAGCCGGGGGAGCAGAAGTACACGGTGACCCCGTTGTGGTCCAGGTGCAGGGACGATTCGACGGCCGGGACGGACATGCCGCAGACCGGATCAACGGCGCTCGCAGGCGCTGCCTTGGTGGGCGCCGCCGGGACCCCGGGCTGCGTCGCGGCGTCAGCCATGKACACCGCGGCGTGCCGGGCCTTGGACCGCTCCCCGACCAGCTGGGCAAGAATGGACAGCGCGATCTCCCCGGGGGTCCGGGCGCCGAGCTGCAGCCCGGCGGGTGTGAACACCCGGGCACGCAGGGCGTCGTCGACGTCGAGGGATTCCAGCACCGCGGCGCCGCGGGTCCCGCTGGCCACCAGGGCCACATAGGGGACTCCGGCGCGCAGGGCGGCCTCCAAGGCACCTTCCTCCGCCCTTCCGTGCGAGGCGACGATCAATGCCGCGTCATCCCCGCGGGGGTCCGCGGAATCGCCGTCCGTGAGTTCGACGTCGAGGCCGACGCCTGAGCCGAGCGTCGCGAGGGCCTGCGCCACCGGCGCAGTGCCCACCACCAGGACCCGGGGCGCCGGAATCCGCGGCTGGAGGAAGATCTCGATCGCGCCGCCGCTGAGGCACGGATTGGAGACCTCGACGGCGCCCTCCTCCGCCGTGCGCGACGGCTCGCCGGGCAGCACCCGCAGCAGKAGMGGCTCCTGGGAGGCCAGAACCTGCAGGCTGTACTCGCGCACCGACGCCTCGACGCAGTTCCCGCCCACGAAACCCTGGATTTCGCCCGTGGGCAGCACGAGGGCTGTGTCCCCGGCATGGGCACTGGTGGGGTGCTGGGCGCGGACCACCAGGGCGTGGACGAACGGCTCGCGGCGGCCGGTGAGTTCTTCCGCCCTGGCGGCCAGGGACTCTGCGGTGGCGGGCATCAGATCGGCGGCCTTGCCCGGCCCTGCATGGCAGCCCAGACCCGGGCCGGCGTGCAGGGCATGTCCATGTGCGTGACGCCGTAGGGCGCGAGCGCGTCCACGACGGCGTTGACGATCGCCGGCGGCGAGCCGACGGTTGCAGACTCGCCGATGCCCTTCGCACCGATCGGGTGATGCGGTGAGGGGGTGACGGTGAAACCGGTCTCCCAGTCCGGCACTTCCATTGCCGTGGGGATCAGGTAATCCATGAACGACCCGCCCAGGCAGTTGCCGTCGGCGTCGAACTCGATGATCTCCATGAGGGCCATGCCCACGCCGTCGGTCAGTCCGCCGTGGACCTGGCCTTCGATGATCATCGGGTTGATGCGGGTGCCGCAGTCATCAACCGCGATGAAGCGCCGCACCTTGACGTGCCCGGTGCCGGAGTCGACGTCCACGACGCAGATGTAGGCCCCGAACGGGAAGGTGAGGTTGGGCGGGTCGTAGGTGACTTCGGCGTCGAGATTGCCGTCCACGCCCTCGGGCAGGKCCACGGTGCCGTGGGCCCCCATGGCGATCTCGGCGATCGTCTTGCCAACGCTGGGGTCGCCCTTGACGAACCACCGGCCCTTCTCCCATTCGAGGTCCTCGGGGCGGGTCTCCAACATGGCCCCGGCGATCAGTTTTGCCTTCTCGCGCACCTTCCGGGCCACAAGGGCGACGGCGGCGCCGCTAACCGGCGTCGAACGGCTGCCGTAGGTGCCGAGGCCGAACGGGGTCTGGTCGGTGTCCCCGTGCACGACGTCGATGTCCTCCGGCGGGATCCCGAGTTCCTCCGCCACGATCTGGGCGAAGGTGGTCTCGTGGCCTTGGCCCTGGCTTTGCACCGAGAGCCTGACCACGGCCTTGCCGGTGGGGTGGACGCGGAGCTCGGCGCCGTCGGCCATGCCGAGGCCCACGATGTCGAAGTGCTTGCGGGGGCCCGCTCCCACGACCTCGGTGAAGAAGGAGACGCCAATGCCCATGAGTTCCCCGCGCTCGCGCTTTGCGGCCTGCTCACGCCGGAGGTCCTCGTACCCGGCGAGTTGCATCGAGAGCCGCATGGCGGCCTCGTAGTTGCCCGAGTCGTACACCCAGCCGGTMTTGTTGGCGTAGGGGAACTGCTCCGGCTTGATGAAGTTCTTCAGCCGCAGCTCCGCCGGATCCATGTCCAGCTTGCGGGCCAGGATGTCTACCATCCGCTCCACCAGGTACACGGCCTCGGTGACGCGGAACGAGCAGGCGTAGGCGACTCCGCCGGGCGCCTTGTTGGTGTAGACGCCGGTGACGGAGCAGTGGGCGGCCTTGAGGTCGTAACTGCCGGTGAAGATGGAGAAGAAGCCGGCCGGGGTCTTGGTGGGCTGGGCGGTGGCGTTGAACGCGCCGTGGTCTGCCAGCACGTGGGTGCGCAGGCCAAGGATCTTGCCGTCCTTGGTCGCCGCGATCTCGCCCTGCATGATGTAGTCCCGGGCGAACGAGGTCGACATCAGGTTCTCGGAGCGGTMCTCCACCCATTTGACCGGGCGGCCGGAGACGATCGAGCCGACGACCGCGAGGATGTAGCCGGGATAGATCCCGACCTTGTTGCCGAAGCCTCCACCGATATCGGGGGAGACGATCCGGATCTTGTGCTCGGGGATGCCGGCGACGATCGCGAACAGGGTGCGGTGCGCGTGCGGGGCCTGGGTGGTCTCGTAGAGCGTCAGCTTGCCGCTGACGGCGTCGAAATCGGCGACSGCGCCGCATGTCTCCATCGGTGCGGGGTGGACCCGCGGGTACACCATCTCCTGGCTCACCACGACGTCGGCGCTGGCGAACACCGCGTCGGTTTCGGCTTCGTCGCCCATCTCCCAGTCGAAGATCCGGTTGTCCGTCCGGCCCTCGATCTCGTCGCGGATCACCGGCGCGTCAGGGTCCAGCGCCTTGCGGGCGTCCACCAGCGGGGGAAGGACGTCGTATTCGACCTCGATCAGTTCGAGCGCGTCCCGGGCGGCGTACCGGTCCTCGGCCACGACGAACGCGACCTCCTGCCCCTGGAACCGGACCTTGTCGGTKACCAGGACGGCCTGGACGTCCGCGGAGAGCGTCGGCGCCCACGCGAGGTTCAGGCCCAGGAGGTCCTTGCCCGTGATGACGGCCACCACCTTCGGATGCGCCAAGGCATTGGTAGTGTCGATGGACACGAGCCGGGCGTGCGCCACCGGKGCCCGCAGGATGGCGCCGTGCAGCATTCCCGGCAGCACGATGTCGTCAACGTAGTGGCCCTTGCCGCGCACAAAGCGCGGGTCTTCCTTGCGCTGGATGCGCCCGTAGCCGATCGGACGGTCCTCGTCGCCGGCGGCCGGGTTTGACGGCCGGTCATGGATGACGGTCATGCCTTCACCTCTGTGGCTGTGTTTGCTGTCTCTGCCGCGACATCCGGGACGGCGGTGTCGGTGCCGTCCAGGACTTCCTCGGCCGTCGGTGCGACCTCCGGGCCTGCGCCGGCGGGATGGGCAGCGGCCCAMTGGACCGAGCGCACGATCGTCGCGTAGCCCGTACACCGGCAGATCTGCCCGGAAATGGCCTGCCGGATCTCGGTGTCGTCAGGGTGCGGATTCTTATCAAGGAGTGCCCGGGCCGTCAGCATCATCCCCGGGGTACAGAACCCGCACTGCAGCCCGTGCTCCTCCATGAAGCCTTGCTGCACGGGGTCCAGGGTGCCGCCGGCGGCCAGCCMTTCGACGGTGCGGATGTCGTGGCCCGCGGCCATKGCGGCCAGGACGGTGCAGGACTTCACGGGCTGCCCGTCCATCAGGACCACGCAGGTCCCGCAGTTGCTGGTGTCGCAGCCCCAATGTGTACCCGTGAGGCCCAGAACCTCGCGGATGTAGTGGACCAGCAGCACGCGGGGCTCAATCTCGCTCGTGACGTCGCTGCCGTTAACGGTCATGCTGATCTGCATCGGCTTCAGCCTTCCTGCATCTGGGCGGCGCGGGCACAGGCCAGCCGCAGTACCCGCCGGGTGAGCTCATCGGCGAGATGCCGTTTGTAATCGACCGGGCCGCGCTGKTCCGCTACGGGATCGCACGCTGCGGCAGCCAGCCGGCCGGCCTCGGCGAACAAGTCCTCATCGGGACGCTTGCCGCGGAGCACGGCCGCGGCCTCGTCCACCGTATGGTCAAGGCCCAGCGCAGTGAGTCCGACGGCGGCATCCTCGACGGTCCCGTCCGCGGCGAGGACGACGGCCGCGCCGGCGGCACCGACGGCCCAGTCGCCCACCCGGCGCTCGACCTTCTCGTAGGCGCTGCCCGAGCGGGGGCGGATGGGGAACCTGAGTTCGCAGAGCAGCTCATCCTGCCCGACCGCTGTTTGGTAGGGTCCGCGGTGGAAGTCCGGCATKGACACGATGCGCTCGCCGCCCGGCCCGCGGATCACTGCCTCGGCGCCCAGGACGTCACACACGGTGGAGAGGTCCTCGGCAGGGTCGGCCTGGCAGAGCGAACCGCCGATAGTGCCACGGTTGCGCACCACGGGGTCGGCAATCACCAACTCGGCGTCCCGGACAATGGGGAACAGTGCCGCGACCTCGTCTGATTCCAGCAAGGTGGTGTGGCGGGTCATGGCGCCGACCCTCAGGGTGTTGCCGTCACGGAGGATGAAGTCCAGCTCGTAGAGGTCATTGATGTCGATCAGCCATTCGGGCCGGGAAAGGCGAAGCTTCATCATCGGCAGGAGGCTATGGCCGCCGGCCACTACCCGGGATTCGGGACCGTAGCGGGCGAGAAGTTCCAGGGCGTTGTCCACGGTGGTGGCGCGCACGTAGTCAAATGGAGCCGGAATCTGCATAGTCCCTACCTCACTCCGAACCGCCGGCGGCGTGGGGCAGTGATTGCCTTGCGCCGGATTGAGGTCAGTCTTGCCCCGGCCTAAGTGGGATGTCAATATCGTCATAAGCGAAAGGTTATGAAGCCGTGGCGATGACGTTGGGACAGTTGCGGACGTTCGCCCTTGTGGCCAAGCTGGGCTCTCTGCACGCGGCCGCGGCCCACCTCGGAGTCAGCGAACCGGCCGTGTCGGCGGCGCTCGCCGCGCTCAGGCAGGACCTTGACGACCCTCTGTTCGTACGCGCCCACGGCGGMATTGCGCTGACGCCCGGCGGCCGGGCGCTCGCCGAATACGCCCAGKACATCGTCGGGCTKGCCGACAAGGCCCGGTGGGAAGTCGCGCATGCCCAGACCGAGACCGGACGCCTGAAGATCGTGGCCACGGCGCCGTTCGCGGAGCACGCTGCCGGCCGCCTCCTGGACCTGTTCACCCGGCGGGTTCCGGGAGCCTCCGTCGATGTGGTCGTGGAGCAGGCGGAAGACGTGGCATCGCTGATGCTGGAACGCGTCTACGACATCGCCCTGGGAATCAGGCCCCCTGTCCGCAACGGGGCTGCCCACAACAGCGCTGAGTCCAAGGACGCTGCCGACGTCGGGCTCGATTCCGTGCCGTTCCTKCGGTACCAGCGGGTCTTCGTGGTGGCCGCGGGGCATCCCCTCGCATCGCTGCACGGACCCGTACGGCTGAGTGACCTCCTGGGCCGGCCGTGGTTTGCCGGCCCCGCCGGCATCCAGGAGACCAGCGAAGAAGGCCGCTGGCTGGCCGCCCAGGGAGTGGTGCCGGAGATCGTCTGCCTCAGCAGCGAAACGGAGGCCCTCGCCGCCGTGCGGGCGGGTGAAGGAACGATGCTGGCGCTCGGCCACATTGTCCGGGCCGAAATCCGCAGCGGCTCCCTGGTCCGTGTGCCGGTCGCCGGAACGCCGATCTCCGGCCTCTGGTGGGCCAGCACCCTGGACAGGGGCCGGGCCACCACCACGGCCMGGACCCTGCAGCGGTTTGCCGGCACTGCCGATGCCACGGCGGCCATGATGGCTCCCGGCGGCTCGCGCGGGCTGGAACGCCGGGGCCCCAAGTTCCACGTCGCCCTGTGGAGCTGAGGCAGCCGGCGGGGGCGCCGGGCTGTGGTGCCGGTCGCTGTGTCGCGTTGCGCAACGCCGGGACGGGTGCTAACCCTTGAGGGTCAGACGATCCGTTCACCCGCGAGAAGGAGTAGCTATGACGTTGTCCCGAGACGAAGACAGCTCGCTGCGGCATTGGAGCAGCCGGCTCATCCAGGCCCTGCAGATCCTCGACCTTGAAGTCGACCACGAGAAGATCGTCGAGGTCGCGGAAGAATCCCTCAAAGCCGTCGGGCCGCACGCCGATGCCATCAGCGCATTCATGGTGGGCTACGCGGCCGGCACCGCGTCCACCAAAGGCAGGAAGGGCACCCAGGAAGCTGTGCACGCCGCGTCGAACAAAGTCATTGAGCTCTGCGAGCACGGCGAATCKGGCGGTCCGGACGAGGAAGGCTGGGTMAAGCGGGCACAGTAGCAGCGGTCCTGCGTTCGCCCCGGCGCTGGCAGGAAGTAGGCGGCAGGCGGCAGCAAGTAGGCTTGCCGGCTGCAGGCTGCGTCATCGGACAGGCCGCGTTCCCTCAGGGGGACGCKGCCTGTGCTGTGTTCGGATCGGTCAGTGGGACATGCMCATTGCCGCGGAGGACATGCTCATTTCTGGGGCGCACGGGTGGGCATGGTGGTGATATGTCCAGTGGCCGGGGCCGGGGCTGGACATGTCCCGTGGCGGCGGCGTGGTGCTGCGTGGGACATGCCCATTGCCGCGGAGGACATGYYCATTGCTGGGGCGCACGGGTGGGCATGGTGGTGTTATGTCC
>NZ_JBFTHK010000092.1:0-16654 GCF_056394205.1 Arthrobacter sp. 10T413_2
GAGGACGCGATCCGGCTGGCCAACGCCACCGAATACGGCCTGGCCTCCTACCTCTACAGCCGCGACTTCAACCGGCTCCTGCGCGTCGCGGAACAGATCGAATTCGGCATGGTCGGCTTCAACGCCGGCGTCATCTCCAACGCCGCCGCACCCTTCGGCGGCGTCAAACAATCCGGACTCGGGCGCGAGGGGGGCACCGAAGGCATCGCCGAATACACCACCACCCAATACATCGGCATCGCCGACCCCTGGGCTGCCATGGGATGACGCGGGGCAGCCATTACCCGGCCCCTTTAGGGACTTACTGACAGCCTGGCCACGGCGGCAATATCAGCCGGGGTAGTTCGACAGCACCCGCCAACGAGCCGGGCGCCAAGTTCACGCCAGATGGGGGTTCCTTCCGCAAGGCTTGAGGGATGTTTACTACCGGGTCCCGCCAGGGGGTGCGCCGTCGCGGCCGGCCGCCATGTCTTGGTGACTGCGTCGTAGCTTTCGCCCGAATTTGGATAGGCGATGAGGGGCGTATCGGTGGCTTTGCCCAGAGCCTCCAAGGAAGGCGAAACCAGCTCCAGCGGCACACAGTTCACGCCGATTGCCGCCACGAGCGGCTGCTCTCTGCACAGCAGAGCCACGTGAGCCAGCGGCGTACCGTCGCTGATGTGCCCTCCGTCCCGCAGCGTGAAGGAGAGCCAGCATTCGACGTCGAACTCCCCTATGAGTGTCAACAGGGCCTCGGCCTCAGCCAATGAAGGCAGCGTCTCACAGGCAAGGAGGTCCGCTCCCGCCTCCACCAGTGCCGCGATCCGAGGCCGGTGGAACTCCAAGAACTCGTTTCGGCTGAGAACGTAGTCACCCCGGTATTCGGATCCGTCCGCGAGGTACGCGCCGTAGGGCCCGACCGATCCGGCGATCAGCAGGGGGCCCGAATCCGGGTTTTCGGCCAGATACTCGCGGCGCGCCTCGTCGGCCAGGCGCACACTCAATGCCACCCGTTCCAGGGCCTCTTCCTCGCCAATGCCGCGCCGCGCAAAACCCAGGGGTGTGGCCTGATAGCTCGCCGTGATGGCGACGGCGGCTCCGGCGCGGAAGTAATCGCGGTGTACGCGTTTGATGAGCTGGGGCTGCTCCAGAAGGACATTCGCCGACCACAAGGGGTCTCCCAGGTCGCAGCCATGCGCTTCAAGCTCGGTGGCGAGTGCACCGTCCACCGTCAGGTTCGCTCCGGCGTCGAGCATGCGTGAAAGCTTGGTATCAGTGGGCATCGTTAGGGCTCCAAGCGGTTCGGGTCGTACTGGCCTGCCGGCCGGACGTGCACCTCATGGTCCGGCAATGCAACGTAGCACAAGGTGGCAACCTCCGTCCGAATGATGTGCGTAATAAGCATTTTTTAATGCTTGTAATGACCATCACTCTATGCCACCATGGCTGTCAAACACGTTTTGCGACCCGCTCAGGAAGAGGCTTCCCGTGAAGATTKAAATGAAATCAGTACGCAAGCTGCGCGTGCATTGGCCCATAGCGCCGGAAACCTTCTCGCGGCTCGCGACCGGCGATGTCGAAGCATTCACGGATGAAGCGGGCATCGCGGCCCTGCTCCAGGCTTTGTCGGACTCCCCCGACTTAGGGGACTTTGGCACCTACCGGCATGTCTTCGAATCCGGCCTGGGTTTCGAGGGATTCACCTGCACTGAAGGCGCGAACCCTACTTTGGGGCAAGTGGGCCAGCGGACAATTTCACCCACCTTTGTCTGCACGACCTATTTCGATGCCGCGCTCGATGACGCCGTCGTGGAACGGTTCCTGCAGCACATCGTGGAGATCCACCCCTGGGAAGTACCGGTCATCGAACTGGCAGGGCCCATCAGCGTCTCCAGCAYAGCCCTTCCGGCAGTCCTTGAGTGCAAGGCAGCATCATGATTGAAGCAGCAACGACCGGACTTTGGGACGGCTTGCAGTCGCTGCTCGCAGGCAGGTCCTTTACCGACCTGACGCACGCCTTTCACCCCGGCCAGCCGCATTTCCCGGCATTCCCCGACGAAACCCGGGAGACCGTTTTCGATCTGGAGAGGGGCGACGGGTTCACCGCTCACCGTTATTCGATCATCGGCCAATGGGGAACACACGTTGATCCCCCCTCGCATTTCATCCGCGGGGGACGAACCCTGGACCAGATCCCTGTCGAGGACATGGTCCTTCCGCTGGTCGTCCTGGACATCACCGCGCGGGTCACCGCCAATGCGGACGCCACCCCCACGATCGAGGACGTTCAGGCGTGGGAGCGCCGCAATGGTGCCATCGCGCCCGGGTCCTTCGTGGCGTTGCGGACAGGGTGGAGTCACCGTTGGCCCGATACTGGCGCCATGGCAAACAGGGATGATGAGGGCATCAGCCGCACGCCGGGATGGTCGCAGGAAGTCCTCTCCTTCCTGATCGAGGAGCGCTCGGTGACTGCCGTCGGCCATGAACAGACGGACACGGACCCGGGGAGTGCTACGTCCCGCCAGGATTTCAGCCTGGAGACGTACGTCCTGGCGCAGAACCGGTGGCAGATCGAGCTGATGGCGAATCTGGAGGGACTTCCGGAAGCGGGCGCAGCCCTCGTTGCGAGCTGGCCGAAGCCGCTGCAAGGCAGCGGTTTTCCGGCCCGGGTCTTCGCCATCCACTAGGACACGTTCGTCCAGTGACTAGAATCGGTTCCATGTCTAAGACGTCCAGCATGGGCCGGGGAATCATGGCTGTCCTAGCGGTGGGCGCCCGCAGCGCAGGAGGCCTGCCTGGCGGAACGGTCGCTGACATAGCAGCCGACCTGGGTAAGGACCGCAGCCAGGTTTCGCGCAGCCTGCGGACCGCCGAGCAGGAGGGGTTTCTGGCGCGCGGAGACCACCGGTCCTACACCCTGGATTGGTCGCTCCTGACAGACGCACAGCTATTGACAGACCAACGGCTGCAGACCGATAGTGCGACCGCCCTGGAGGGCCTGGCGGGTGAAACTGATKAGGGATGCTTCCTTGGCATTCTGCGCGGCGACAGTACGGTCACCATCGGTGAGCGTGTTCCGGAAAGTAGCAACATGGTCGGTTCCTGGCTTGGCCGGCCCTACCCGGCCTTTTGCAGTGATGCCGGCCAGGCACTGCTGTGGGAAGCGTCGGACGCCGAGGTCCAAACCATATTCTCCGGCGTTCCCTTCGTGCGCCATGGCCCCAATACTCCCGTTGACGTGGAGGACTTCCTGACACGACTGCGCGGTGCGCGGCACCGGGGGTATTCCATTGTCGACGAGGAAGCCGAGCCAGGGCTGTACTCCCTGGCCGTTCCGATTCACGATTTCAAAGGCGACGTGGTGGCAGCGCTTCAGGTCGTGGGCCCAAAGACACGCCTGGAGCCAAAGCGGGAGTTCTGCGCCGCGGCTCYCAGGTCTTGGGGAAAGTGGCTCGAGTCAACGCTGGGCCATGCGGTACCGGAGAACCACCTTTAGCCGGCACGGTCCTTCGGGCCCGCGGCGCCCCGGATGCGGCCCTCGCAGGATCCCAGCCGTTCGGCAGCGGCCGTGAGGGCCTTGACYAGGTCATCGGTGCTGGATKCGATCTCAGCCCGGCTGCCCAGGACGCTGAGCGCGGCAAGAATGGATCMTTCAGCAGTGCGGACCGGCACTGCGAGTTCGTAGACTCCGTGCTCGAATTCTTCCTCCGCGACAATGAAGCCCCGGGCCCTGTCCCGTTCCATCAGTTCGGCGACTTCCTGGGGCGAATGCGCCGCTCCCGGACCGCCCACTCCGATGAAATTGACGTCCTGGAGGAGGGCTTGAACGGCCGGCTGCTGCTCATCCCACAGCAGCGCCCGGCCGGACCCGGTACACCATACGGGCGTCACCATGCCGGGTTTCACGAAGCTTCCGGGGACCGCGTCATTGCTGGAGGCACGCAGGAGAATGACTCGGAAGCCCTCGCGGACGGAAACTCTGGCTCTCAGGCCGAAAGAAGCCACCAAAGCCTCGAGTTCGGCTCTTGATTCGCGGACCCAGCCGGCATTCAGCGCTGCGGCAAGGCTGAAAAAGCGCGGGCCGGTTCGGAAAGGTCCGCGTTCGACACGTTCCAGCAGTCCCAGCTCGCACAATTCCTGCGTCAACCGGGAGACACGGCTTTGTTCCATGTCCAGCTCGGATGCGAGCTGGGAAACGCCGAGAAGCCGCCTGCCCCACTTCTCCCGGTCTGCGACCAGCCGAACTATTCGAAGCCCTTGGGCCATGGACGACGCTTCCGAGGAAGAATCCATGCTCCACGCTCCTTCCGCCCGATAACTACGCCTATTCTCACATGTGTTCATCATTGACCAGGACGCGGTTTCCTTGTGCCCACACGGTGTAGAGGACCGCGAGTATCGCTGAATTCGCTGCTTCCAGTTCAGCGGGATCGATTTCTGCGCTTCCCTGCCGCCCGAACAGCACGACTTCGTATCCAGGGGAAACGTCCGCCTGGTTTATCCGTTGGACAGCTTCGCGGCCGGGGACGAGAGTCCCCGGCCGCGAAGCTGAGTAGGCGTTGGCTGACGATGGCGTCAGGACAACTTGTCGGTGCGCGTCTTGCGTCCGTATTTGAAGTGGAAGAAGGCGTAGCAGGCGCCCACAAATGCAACACCGAAATAGAGGGMTGCTACCTGGTTCGGGTCAAAGGCGATGCCGACGAGGGAAATGAGGCAAAGCGAGAAGGCCAGGATCGGAACCAGCGGGAACAGCGGGGCCTTGTACGGAAGGGCAGCCACATCGCCGCCGTTCTTGACGAAGGACCTTCTGTGGAAAAAGTGCGAGGCAGTGATGGACATCCAGACCCCGACGACGGCGAATCCCGCCACAGAGACGAGAGCCAGATATACCGTTTCGGGCGCTACGACGCTGCTGATCAGTGACGCCAGGCCGCCGAGCATGCTCACTGATAGCGCGGTCATGGGGATCCCCCGCCGGGTCAGTTTCTTCAGCGCCCGGGGGGCGTGCCCCTCGTCGGCAAGGGAGTAGAGCATCCGCGCGCAGGAGAAGAGTCCGCTGTTTCCGGCCGAGAGGAGTGCAGTGATGATGACGAAGTTCATGATGTCAGCGGCAAAGGGAATGCCGATGGATGAGAAGACCGTCACGAACGGGCTCTCATCCAGTCCGACCTCCGCGAACGGGATGGTGGCGGCGATGACAGCGATTGCCCCGACGAAGAAGATCAGCAGACGGATCACTGTGCTGCGCATCGCCTTGGGGATGCTGGTGGCCGGATCGGCCGTTTCGCCCGCTGCCACGCCGATGAGTTCAGAGCCGGAGAAGGCGTAGAAAACTGCCAGCGCAGTGACCAGGACACCGGAGAAACCGTTGGGGAAGAGCCCGCCGGAGGTGTTGAAGTTCTCAAACAGGAAAGGGTGGTTTGCCCCCTCGCTGAGCGGGTGGAAGCCGAGCAGCGCCGCGCCGCCGAAAACGATGAGGACCAGGATGGCGCCCACCTTGACGATGGCGAACCAGAACTCGGACTCGCCAAAGAATTTCGACGAAACTGCGTTGAAGCCGAAGAGGACCGCGGCGAAGATGACGCACCAGACCCAGACGTCAACACCCGGGAACCACCGCTGCATGAGGAGACCGGAGGCCGTAAACTCCGATCCGATGGCCACTGCCCAGCACAKCCAGTAGAGCCAGGCGGTGGTGAACMCGGTGGCCGGCCCGATTGACCTCGCCGCGTAGATATGGAAGGCGCCTGAGACCGGATAAGCGATGGCCAGTTCGCCGAGGCAGGCCATCACCAGGTACACAACAAAGGCGCCGATGAGATAGGCGATGACAGCTCCGAGGGGCCCGGCCTGGGAAATGGTGTAGCCCGAGCTCAGGAACAGCCCGGAGCCGATCACCCCACCCATGGCGATCATGACCAGATGCCGCGCCCCCATGGACCGCCGGAGCCCGGAGTCGGTCGACGGGGGAATCGTGGGCTGTGGTTCTAGCTGGACGGACGATGAGGGTTCCATGGTTTCTCCCAGATGAGTGGACAGGTCTGATGCGAAGGGTGCGCCCGACGCCCCGGCGTGCGGGACAGGCCGCCTCKAGCTGCGCAGCACCGATAGTGATGAAAGTAACACGAAAACCACTTTTTGGTCATTAAAAACATTTAAACATGCCTATGTTGCACGTAGGTTACCTCGCGGTGTAGATGCCGAATCGGCAGTCAGATGGTCAATTCGCCCTGTTTTTCGGTCACAATCACATGCACTGACGGACATGGAATGCAGACAGCATTGGAGGACCGATGTAACTGATTGAAGGAGCACCATGACCACCTACGACATTGCCCTGATCGGCTTCGGCGGCGTTAACAGGACGCTGGCCGAACTGATCGCAACACGCGGCGAGACACTTCACACCGATCTGGGCTTCGGCCTGCGGGTCGTGGCCATCACCGACCTGCGCCTGGGCTCCCTGGTCCAGCCCGAGGGCATCGACCTCTCCATCGCCCTCAAACTGGACGGTGGCAGCGAAACCTTCGCCAAGTACGGCGGATCCGCGGACACCAATAACGAATCAGTTATCCGCAACTGCACCGCTGACATCATCTGCGAGGCCACGTTCACGAATCCCGACGACGGCGAGCCAGCAGTTTCGCACGTGCGGTGGGCACTCGAATCCGGAAAGAGCGTCTGCACGACGAACAAAGGCCCCGTTGCCCTCCGCGGCGCCGARCTGACCGCCCTGGCCGAACAGAACGGCGTGCACTTCGAGTTCGAGGGTGCCGTCATGAGCGGCACCCCCGTCATCCGCCTCGCMAAGAAGATGTTCGARGGGCTGAAGCTGAACGGCTTCGAAGGCATCCTCAACGGCACCAGCAACTATGTGCTCGGACGGATGGAAGCCGGACTGGGCCTCGACGCTGCCATCAGYGAGGCRCAGGACCTCGGCTAYGCCGAGGCAAACCCCGCAGCAGACATCGAGGGGTACGACGTTCAGCTCAAGGTCCTCATCCTCGCCAATGAGCTGCTCGATGCAGGCATAGAACTCAAGGACGTCCAGCGGCAGGGGATTTCGGCCGTGACGCCGGAGAATATCCGGAAGGCAGCCCGCGAGGGACGCCGTTGGAAGCTCGTCGGTGCSGCGCGGCGGAACCCGGACGGSTCAGTKACGGCAGGCGTATCCCCCGTMGCACTCCCCCTCGACCATGGGCTGGCAGGGGTTTCYGGCGCGACCAATGCCGTGTCCTTCGACACCGACCTTCTGGGCGCRGTGACGGTCTCRGGACCGGGGGCCGGCCGTGTGGAGACCGCCTACGCTTTGCTCTCTGACATCATCGCCATGCACGCAGCCAGGACGGGAGCAGTYGCAAATGCCTGAATCCACACTGTGYTCGACAGAAACCGCGCTGCCGCAGTTCCGCGATGTGACGAGCCCCTTTGACGGCAGAGTGATCGGCGCGGTGTCGCTGACCGAATCCKCTGCCGGCACAGCCGTKATCGAAACGGCCCGCATCGGCGCCCGGAAAGCACGKACACTGTCCCGMAACGCACGCGGGAAGATACTGGACGGCGCCGCAACGGRGATCGAACAGCTCKCGATCCAAATCATCAAGGAAGAAGAACCGCTCCAACACCGACTGTTCCGGAGCATMATGCGCATACCGCCCGTACGCCGCTTCTCGGCAGCCGTTAAGTATTCACCAGCCATGCTCTCTCAACGATCGACGCTATCAATCGTTGCGGTCGGATTGATCCTTAGCGCTACTTTTCCGCCGGAATGGTCCTCGACCCCGTACTGAGAACGCTTGCAGAAGGACCAAGACCTACGTAAAGGACAGATATATGGTCACCGCATCTTCCCGACTGCCCCTCACGGCCAAGCACTGCGACGCTCGAAAGGAGGCTGTCGCGTACATATCGCGAGAAGAATGCCAGACCATGATCCRACCTTTGATTCTCGAACTTTCCGTCAACCTCAGCTACCTGGCTGCAATTCTGAAGGCATCACCGACGGACCCGGCTCAAAGCTCCGACGACCTAGCCGCACTGGCATGGATTCATCGAACCCTGGCTCCTGTTGACCATGCCGGCGGGCTACCGCTCCTCCCTTCCACGCCAAGGCATCTGGTGAGTTCGCACTACTGGTCACGTCCCTGCGAGTAAGGAATCATCACCTGGAACATTGCTCCCCGTTGTCTCGTCGTAGCCGTTGAAACCCGAATGGAATTAGACGCCGCCCTGAATGAAACGGTGGATCTCCTGAAGCCGACGGCGATGGCTGAACAGGTCGGTATCTCGGTGACGCGGCTCGCCCCGAACCGTTATGAAGCGCGTGTCAACAKCAACGTCCCCCCCCGGGCGTGACAATCGAAATGTGGGGGAACGAGCTGAGATAAATGAGCGCCAGAGACGTGCTGTGCCAGCCAGGTTGGCTGCTCGCTGCACACCTGAGTTTCGCCGGCGACGGTCAAGGAAAGGGCGGCTGGCAGAGGGGGCCGACCACTCCCCCAATCATCGCCGAAACCCGCGGCTACTCCCCCACAACCATCCAACGCCACGCCGMCAACTCCACCACCTGCGCTTCCCAGGCTCCCTTTCTCACGCACGCTCCGATACTCGTGTGTCCGGTTGATGTACACCCCAACCTGACMTCAGATAGCAACGAAAAGGCCGTCAGGATAGGGTCCGGATAGCAGTTCCTGCGCGTATCCGCCGAACACTCTTAGGTTCAAACCTGACAGCCGGGTATTCGGGCTGAAGGTAGGCACCGCTGCCCMAACMGCGGACAATCCTCATGGGTTATCCACCGCTACTGCTGCCGGGGAGCTACCCCATGGCTCCMAATGTCCAGCCGTGGATAACCCGAATTGACCCCAATTATGGACAGCTTTAGAGGCACCTAGTTTTTCCAGCRTCACCTTTACTGAACTCGCACGTCGGGGAACCAGCCGTTCGGGGCCTTTCTGGGTTCCAGGTGTTCAGGGTCCCGGTGCTTTTGCATGTCGCATTTGTAGAACGGTCCGCGCGGGTCGAGGAGCACGCTCATGTGGTGGTCTGCGTGGTCTTTGAACCACACGCTGATGCCCGTGGCCCCGTCGAGTCGTAGGTGTTCCCAGGCACGCCACAGCGCTTCTATCCGGGAGACTGCTTCGGGGTGGAAGTACCACTCGACGCACCATTTAGCTGCGCGGCCGTCGACGTCGCGGACGTAGGTGGGCAGCAGCTGCTCGTGCAGGAACTCTTCGGCGGAGCCGTAGACCAGTTCCGGTGGCTTCTGCTCCTCCCCCGCCGTGTGGGCGGGCTCTTCTGCGCTGGTGCTGGGCGCTTCGCTGAATCGGCCGATGTCGATGGTCATTCCAGAACCTCCTACCCGGTGACCCAGGGGTTGGCGGCAGCTGCTGCAGCGAGCGGCACTTCTTCTTCCTCCGGCCGGGGGCTGTACTTCTTGATGGACGCCTCCACGGCCTCCTTGTGCGGTCCGGTGTACCAGGGCAGTGTGCGGACCAGGGTGGCGGGTGCGCCGGAGGCAAGGACGACGGCGCGGCCGCGGTCGAGTTCGGCGAGGTTGGAGACGTCGAAGATGCGTTCCTTGCCCTCCTGCCGGGAGCGGCTGGAGCCGGACTTGCCGGAGGAGACGGAGACGTTCGTGTAGCTGTAGTCCCCGATCAGGTCCGAGAGCGCGCGGAGGAACCCTTCTTCGGCGACGCCGCCGCCGTAGACCTTGACGTTCGCGGCCGACCAGATTTTCCGCATGTTCGCCTCGCCCCACAGTTCGACGCCCTGGGACCAGGACTGCAGGATGCCCATGACGATCAGGCCCTTGGACCCGTAATGGCTGAACTGGTCCGGCAGGGCTGCCCAGCGGACGACGTTGGCCAACTCATCGAGGGCGAACAGTGCAGGTTTGGGCAGGCGGCCGCCGCTGCGTTCGGCGCGTTCCTCCATCGCCTCCGCGATGGCCACCGTCAACGCTGTGGTGAGCGGGGCGGCTGAGCCGGCCCCTTCCTTGGAGAGGATGTAGATCGTCTCCCGGGAGGCAGCGAAAGCGTGCGGGTTGAACTGCCGGCGGGCATCCGTGGCCACCGTCGCACCGCCTGTCGGTGCCACCCAGCGCAGCGTGTTCCTGCTCTTGAGGCACTGGATCATCTTCTCGGCGGTGCCGAAGATKCCGTCGCGCTGCTTGTCGGCAAGCTTCAGTGTGGACTCCAGGCCTTTGTATTGCAGCTCGTAGTCGTGCTCTTTGAGGATTTCGATGGGTTCCTGGCTGACCTGCTCCGTCACCCACAGGTACACCTGAGTGATGGGAAGCTCCCCGAGCGCGGCGGCGAGGAAGTACGAGGAGAGAATGTCTTCGGCTTTCGGGTCGAAGTAGGCATCCGGCTTGGACCCGGGGACCCGTGAACCGACCGAAAAGTGCTGGGTGAGTTTGTAGGCCTTCTCTTCGTCGGTGACGTAGGAGAGGGGGTTCCACCACCAGTCCGGTTCCTCCTGCGCGATCTTCTGCGGATCGAACACCCACACCGGGCCGGTGGCTTCTCGGACGCCACGGGTGCCGTCCACCACGTCGCGCTTGTTCGAGGTCGAGACCACAGCCCCGGGTGCGTCCAGGATCGCGGGCATGACCCGTGAGGTCGACTTACCTGTCCGGGGACCCCAGATATCGAGGCTGAGATCTTCCCAAGACTGAATGAACTTCTGGCCGGTGGAGACAACCTTGCCCACCACGATGCCCGGAGCGTCCGTCACACCCAGCCGCTCGGCCGTGGCTTTCGCGCCCTTCGCGGAGAACGCGGCCAGGGATTTACCCCGCCCCAGGTACCGGGCCGCTTTATCGACGCKGGCACGCTTGGACGCGCCCTTCTTCCAGGCCACGAGCACGACGATGGCCAGAACCACGACCACCMCTGCCATGAGGGCGGCMGCGACGGTTGCCTGAGTTGGCCAGGGCACCCGGMCCTTGATGAGCCCGGCGACCAGATCAATCGGGTGTGCGGGCGGTGCGTCTATGCCGGCCATCCAGGAACCAAGGTGGGCGGCCGCGTAGGTCCCGCCGCCGAAGGTGATGATGAAGCCGATGGCGAACCAGACCAGCAGGGCATCGCCGGGGCCCATGCCTTTACGGTTGGGTGCGCTCACAGCGTGCCTCCTTCAAGGGGTACGTCAGAGGTCATGGGCTCGAGGAGGGTGTCCGGGGTGTCACGCCACTTACCCTCGGTGTCGTTGACTCCATCCGGGCCTTGCTCAAGCGATGTCAGTCCCACCAGGACCGGGATTCCGGGCCGGCCGCCGACCTTGATCAGGAATTTCCCGCGTCCGGGAGGTTCGACGTCGAGKCCGCGGGAGTCCCAGGCGGGCGGGTCCTGCCAGGAGATGAGCTTCTGCTGCTCCTGGCKGGAGAGCGGAATAGCCGAGGTCAGCAACGGCATTTCGGAGGCGGGGAGGCCGCCGCAGATGACCATGCCGGAGCGTTCCACGAAGCCGCGGGCCTTCATCCGGTCCTCTTCCGCCGGCAGCGCCAGCAGGTCGGACATGGTGTGGGAGATCATGATCTGCCCGACACCCACGGAGCGGTTGAGGCGGGTCAGGGCGTCCACCCGGTCCACCATGCCTTTGCCGGCGCGCAGCGCCCGCCACAGCTCATCYAGGACMACGAAGTAGTTCCGGCGCGGTTCCAGCCCGGCGTCGGCGAGGGCGTTGGCGACGTTGACGGTGCCGAAGCCGTAGGACCAGCACGCGAGCAGCACGGCGGCCTGCAGGTCGGTTTCGGTCTCGTCAATGCTGGAGACATCGAAGACCACGGCCCGGTCGCGCATCATGGGGTTCGTGGTGTGCCGGGAGAAGATTTCTCCCAGCTTCCCGCMACCGGTCAGACCCAGCAGGGTGGCTTCCAAAGCGCGGGTTTCCTGCAGGTAGACGGCCATGTCGCCGCGATCCAAGGCCACATGCCGTAGCTCGTCGGGTGCGGAGATGATCACGTCCAACAGGTCCTTCAGGACCGGGACACCGTCGAACCGGTCATCGAGGACCCGCAGGGCCCGGTCCAGGATCGTCTGTTCCTGATCGGTGGGCGGGTTGTTCCGGCTGATGGTGATCAGGGAGACAACCATGGTCAGGCGACGGCCGTGCGCGTCGGCGCGGACCCGGKCGGCGTCCTCATGGTGGCCGCTGTCTTCGAGCAGCTGCGCGGCTTCGACGGCCTGGCCGGGATCGAGGATGTTCAGGTAGCCCACGCCGCGGCCGAGCTTGATGACCTGGCCGCCGAGCGCCTGGACCGCTTTGACGTGCTCGCCTTTCAAGTCCCCCAGGATCAGGGGGTGGACGCCTTGAGCGGAGAGGCCGATGAACATCCGGCGCACCACGGTGGACTTTCCCAGCCCCGGCTTGCCCAGGATGAACGCGGACGGATTGGAAATCAGGCGTGCCCGCTGGAACCAGCTGATCGGGTCACAGCAGACCGTGGCCTGGGTTTCCTCATGGCGTMCGAGCGGGACGCCGATCATGGGCGAGGACGCCCCGGAGGAAAACGGCCACAGCCCGCAGACCTGGACCGTGGTTCCCCGGTATTCCGTCACGGACGGGACGAGCTGGGCCATGCCGCCGCCGCGTCCGGTCCAGCCCCGGGCAGCGGGCCCGGCCTGGCGCGGTTCCTTCTCAGCCTTCTTCTTCGGCGCAGCTTTGACCGGTGCTGCAGCCTTCCTGGCAGGGCGGGTGAAGAGTTTCATGCGGGCCATTACAGGGCGTCCTTAATCTCGGACGGCACCATGCTGTGCTTGGGAAGGACCAGACCCAGGGGCAGCGACGCGGCGAACGCCGTGTCCTGCGCGCCGTAGGCCCGGCGCAGCAGCACCCGGGCAGTACCGGAAGTCTGCTCCACGGCCGCGACAGCGTCGGGGAGGCGGTCCTTATCGGTCACGGTGGCCGTGACGACCATGCCGAAGTTCACCAGCCCGGCGCCCTGAGCCTCCTCCTGCGCGGTCTGCACAGCGGAGCGGGCATCGACCAGGGCGCGGGCGGAGGGCCGGGTCCCGGAGGTGATACGGACGTTGGCGTTGTTCTGGTCCCGCTCMACCACGGCGGCGGCACGGGCCGAATCCATCGGACGGTACAGCAGCGAGATCCGCTTGCGGTCAATGTCCCCGTGCGGGGCCAGCAGCCGCGACAGCACTCCGGAGTTCACCGACCCGCKCGGGGCGCCGGTCATGGTCCAGGAGACGGAGAACGCGCTGTCATGCCGGTAGTCATCCCAGCTGGCCTGCGTCGCGGAGGGACCGACGTCGCCCCAGGTCAGGGACACCGGGGAGCCGGCGGCATGCGCTTGATCAATGATCAGGGCAGCGGGAGGATCGTAGGCGATCCGGACGACCTCGCAGAGTTCCTGCCCGGACATCGGACGGGCGATCCCGGCACCGGTGGACTGCAGCCGGGCCGACAGGCCCGGGATCCGGGATGCCAGGTCCCGGGCCACGTCCTCCGGTGTGCGCTTCTTCGATCCTGCCCGMAGGGAGGCGTTGAACGACAGGGACACCCAGGCCCGGACCGTGGCCGAACCTTCCGGATACGTCTGCACGACCTCGTTGAGCACGTTCCTGGCAAAATCCGGGGCGTTCGGGTCGATGTTCATCATGACCTCATTGCGGAGCCGGTAGCCGGAATCCGGTGCTGTCTCCACCGTCACSGMCGCGGCGTCCAAGCCCGCTTCGTCCMCGAGGCCGGCGAGCCAGCCGCCCCAGTTCGCCACCCACGCATCGACCTGCTCCGGGTCCACCAGGGACGCACCGTCGGGCTCGGTGGAGAAGATCACGGTGTAGTGGCTGGTGGCAGGCACATGCAGCAGCGCGAACGGACGCTTGTAGGAGTCGGTGAATTCGTACAGGGTCGACATCGCGGCAAGACCGGGCAGCTGGTACATGCCCCACTCCGTCACGCCGAGGGGGCCGGAACGGTAGAGATTCGTCCCGGAGGACCTGGAGAGCCGGAAGCTCATCCGTGTTCCGAAACGGTCAACCACGGACTGGCCGTGCTTGTCCTTGACCGTCAGCAACAGCGCGGCCGCCCCGGCCACGGCCAGKACAGCGAGGCCCGGGAACAAGCCCCAAATGGCGAAGCTGATGATCCCGGCCAACAACCCGGCCATGACAATGCCGGTGCCGATCGCGCCCAGGTTACCCAACCCGGCAGAACGCGGAACACGCCAATTGCCGTAAKACGGTTCCTTGTATTCGGTATTAATTGCTGCCACTGGGGCCCTCCACTGTTTCTGATTGGCCGGTTGAATCCTGCGCGGTCTGGTGTGCGGCCCGGGAAACCCTGGACGCTGCTTGTGCTCCTACGGCGACGGCCATGCCGGCCGGACCTGCGGCCTTCGCCGCACCCGACGCGGCACCTGCGCTGCCGGCKGCAGCCCCTGCCCCGGTGCTKCCTGCTGTCCCCGCAGTTGCGGCCCTGGCTGCCCCACCCGGAGCGGCAGCCCCGGGTGTCGGCCGGCCTCCGCTCCCCTTCGGGCCGAGTGTTCCGTTGCTGCCCTTCGGAGATGCGCCTGACTGGTTGCTTTGTGTACTCGCCGGGGTCGGGGCGGCAGTGCCMTTACCGCTGCCACCGCGGCCCAGGGACACAGCGCCTGTGGCCATGGCCCCAACGGCAGCCCCGGCCCCCGCTCCCCCGCCCGAGGCGACGGCACCAACCATCGGCGTCACGAACCGCATCAACGCCGGCAAAGCGAACAGGGCCACAACCATCAACGTGAAACCCGTGATGGACCCGATCAGGCCGTCCTTCCCTCCGTTGCGCCCCATGAGCAGGAACGCAACCGAGTACACGATCGCCGCAGCCGGTTTGTAGAGAATGAACGCGATCGTCCAGCCAATCGCCTTCTGGAACCACTGCCTGCCCATCTCCGTKTTCGTGAAAGCAGCCGTGGTGGGCAGGATGCCCGCCAGGATCACCAACATGCCGCTGCGGACCACCATCAAAACGATCTGGACGAGGGAGGCAATCAGACCGATCAGCCCCAGGATGATGAGGATAAACACGCCGACACCCGTCTGGTTGGCCAGCACGAGGATCTTCATCGACTCGGCAAAGCCCTTGCCATCCGTGGAACGCTCGATGATGGCGGCCGAGAAAGCATCCGCGGCGATTACCAGGATCGAGATGACACCCAGGCCCAAGCCACTGACAAGTGTGAGCGTGATGAGGAACCGGACTAGGACCTTTAGCGGTGCTCCGCGTTGTTCCCAGATCATCCGGATGCCACCGAGAATGACCGCGAGGACCGCCAGCGTCAGAGTCCAGACCATCAATTCGCTGTTCACCATGGAGACGACGGGGCTCGGCGTTGCACCGTMGGAGCTGGCCAGGTTTACCGTGGGCATCKACACCCAGAAGGTAGACAGAGTCGTCACCATCTGACTCATGCCCTCCATGATGGCCTTGGCAAGGTTGTGGATTGCGTCGTCCGCAATCCCCGCCGCCACATTGCTGGCACCCTGTGCGCCCCAGCAGGCCACGTCCCAGACTTCACATGCTTTATCTGCCATGTCAGACACCAGCCCACGGGATAAACGAACTTAGGTCACTGATCCGGCGCACTGCGCCGCCGCCAGCGGCCGGGATATCGAGTTTCCAATCGCCGTCCTCCCAAAGCAGCGACGTCGAGAAAGCACCATATCCTCCATCGGCGCTCTTGATGGCCAGTTCCACGACGGCCGTTCCGGGCGTATACGAATGGATGATAAACCCTGCGATCTGAACCTTCGGCGAGGTTCCACTGCCGACGTCCTTCCCTTCCTTTATGGTCTGTACAGCCTTGTCCCGCGAAGGGCTGTCAGCTGAAAGCTCCAGGTAAACCTGTTTTGCATAGCCGTTGAACGACGCCGCCCAGATGTTCACCGTTGCGTACAGGGCTCCTGTGGGKGAATGAGCAAAGCACGACCTCAAACCGTCCTTTCCCACAGTGCCAGGGCCGGCCGTTGATGGATCGCTGGGAACGGCCATGGTTCCGAGCAAGTCCCATTTGGATTTGGGCGCTGCTCCCAGTGCTGTTTCCGTGCTTGAGGGCAGTCCGCAGACGCTTTTGCCTGCAACTGTCGTGGCGCTGGGGCTGGCTGTGGCMGGGTTGGCGGATGCTGCTGCTCCCGGCGCTGGCTGGGCGTTGTCCTGTCCTTTGGGGAGCAGGAAGATGACGACGGATGCTGCAGTCAGCGCGACCACCAGCGCGGCAGCAATGATGAAACCGGGTTTGGTGAACGGATTGCTTTGGGTGGTGCTCTCTGTTGACTGGCTCATGGTGAACCTCCCGTTGTTAGTGCTGGCTTAGACGAAKGCGCGGACGATGCCCGAGGCGCCGGTGATGATGATGCAGCCCATCAGGACCCAGCCGAGCTTGCCGATGGCTTGGGCTCCTTCGCCGCGCTGGAGCTGGATGACCATGCCGATGCCGACAATGATCACGCCCAGGACGCCGAGAACCAGACCGATGCCGGAGGCCCAGTTCAGGATCGTGAGCAGGCCACCGGCCTGTGCCGGGACGACCGGGGTGGGGTTGGGGATAACGCTTCCGTCAAGTGCAGCGAAGGGGTTCATGGTGAGACCTTTCAGTTGGTGGTGCTGGGTGTGGTGTCGGTAGCCAGGGCGGCCAAGTCAGTGATGAAGCGTTGGTATTCGCGGGCCGGCGGCGGCGTTGTGG